>CAZNLT010000121.1:0-18105 GCA_964573705.1 uncultured Desulfobacterales bacterium | reverse complement strand
CCCGCCGGCGGGGCAGAGATTCCGGCACCAGAACCGGGGGGATACGACCGCCAGGGCAAAAATGGAGCCGAAAAGCAGAACCGTGAACCACTGGAGCGCGAACCGGGCCACCTCGACCTGGGCGTAGACCAGGCCGGTCATATCGAAGAAGTCGGCCGCCGGCTGAATCGCCACCAGCCCCGATTCCGCCAGAAACGCCATGGCCGGAAAGATCAAAAGACCGTAGAAGCGGGTAATCAGGGGAATCGGGGCGGCCAGAAAAACCAAAGAAACCCCGAAAACAGCGGCCCCGAGCACGAAGCAGAGCAGATAATATTTGATCGGCCGCATGCGAACGGCGGCCGCTGCGGTTTTGGCGCCATTATCGGCTTCGGATTTTCGGGGCGGTTTTCCCCGAATCCAACGGTCGCTCACATCGATGGTGGTTCCCATGGGGCAGAGCATGCCGCAGAAAAACCGGCCCAGCATCCAGGTGAGCGCCAACAGCACCGCAGCCAATCCCAGGGCCGGAATGAGAGCCCGGGCGCTGAGCCAGGTGCCGGTCATCACCATGGGGTCGGTCCGCAGGAAGAAATCCACCGGGAACGGGGAGATCAGAGGAAATGTCGCCAGCCAAAGCAGAACCAGAAAGAGGAGCAGGCTCAGGGCCTGCACCAAGCGCTGAAGGACCATCGGATTAGAGCTGTACCTGCTTCACTTTAAGGTTTTCGACATCCATTCGGCCCAGACCGCGTTCATGGGCGAGGCGGATATGCTTTACCTGGCGGGCCTCGAATTTTCTGCCGTACCATTCGAACATCTCCACCGTCTTGGCGTCGGCGGCAACCATATCGGTGGAGGCGATCACGGTTCGGCCGTCCAGCACCTTGCCGGGTCCGGAGGGGCCGTTGGTGGAGAGCACACGGGTGGCGTCCACCACCACCAGTCGGGGCTTCAGCAGACCGGCCAGGTCTACGATGGCGGTCTGAAGATCGTACCGGCTGTGCATGATGCCGCGATCCCAGATCAGGCCCATCATCCCCTTCATGGAAAGGCTCACGCCGGCGCTGCCGTGGGATTTGGCCACCGGAGCGGCGATCAGGACGTCGGCTTCCAATACATCCTGCATGACATCGGTTTCTTTCATCTGTTCCCCGTCGGGGATTCGGGCGGATTTGAAAAACCGGCTTCGGTTCAACCCGTGAACCATGTCTTCGTCGATCAGCGAACAGGCCTTTTTGATGCCTTCGATGCAGAGTTCCGGCCCCCGCAACGGATGGTCCAGCACCCGCACCCGCCCGGCGTCGGCCTCCTTGCACATGGCGGCCAGCTCCCGGACCACCAGCGGATGGGTATTGGACGCCCGCTCGACCTCGGAGGAAAAGCTCATATTGGGTTTGATCACCACTTTGTCGCCCGGCTTGACGAACCGGTTCATGCCCCCGAGAAGGGCCACCGCTTTTCGTGTGGCGGGCCCGGGATCTCCCTTGGCAAGGGCCAGATCCGGATAATCGGCCCCCAAAACCATGCGCGGCAGCGAAATTCCCGCAGCCCCGCCCGCCAAAAGCATCATGTATTGCGCCTGTCGCTTCAAAAATTCACGGCGACCGATCTTTTTCGGATGAAACAAGTTGTTCGAAAATCGATATGGATTCATCGGGTGCCCTCCCCTCTTTTTGTTGATTAGAAAATGGATGAGAAAACCGGTATTCGACCAGGTGAAGAGTGGTCGAATCATAATCGCCCAGACAGCACAAAGCGCCGAAATGGGACCTCCGATTTCTGAATCGGCATGATCGACCAGAAAGCTGAAGAGAATGTCACGGGCCGGAATCCGGGGCTATCAGTGATCCGATGAAGCACCAGACCGCCACATGGGTGTCGAAATCATCAATCTCAAGATCATAATCGCAATATCCGTCGCCGTCAACATCGGGTCCGCGATTTACGAAAAATGTAATCCCCGCATCGGCACAGGTGTAAATCTCCCTGCATCCGTAAAAATAATCTCCGCTCCATCCCCGGGCGCAGATTTCATATCCGCAGTCATCATCGAATCGGAGCGTTCTTTCGGAACAGTCGTCCCGACCGAGGGTAAACCGTTCCCCGCCTCCGCTGAAAAACCGGATTTCCACCTCGATCCCCTCATCGGTATAATTGCGCACACCTAAGTGATGAATCGCTTCGGCTAATGCGGGCAAAGCGGTCGGCAAGTCGGCTAAACAGAACATGAGCATAATCATCAAGGTTTTTTTCATGACTCGACCTTAGAAACGGAACCGTTCGGCGAAAGTGAAGCGGTTTTCAAAAGGCCCGGGCAGATAATCGAACTCCGGGACATTCAGAACGGGGTGGACGGAGTCACCGCCAAAAGGGTTGCAATAATCAATTTGGACCCTATCTTTACGCCAATTGTACCCAAACAGGCTCGCGGATGTCAATTGAAACGGGCATCCCGCCGAGCATTCCATCAAGACGCGACAGCAAGAGGAGAATCATGTCCCTTCAATTTGAATCCCTTGATTTGGAACGGCAGGAAGCATACACCCGTCATCTTCTGCAAAGTAACTGGGAGGCGTCGGATTACAGCTTCATCAACATCTGGGGATGGGGGCCTGAGTACGGCCTCGAGTGGGCCTGGTCCGAAGGGCTGATCTGGCTGCGTCAGACCCGGGCCCAAACTATGTTCTGGGGCCCCTTGGGTCCCCGGGAAGAGATCGACTGGAAGGATCGGCTGAACCGCCTTTTTCCCGAGAAAACCGAGTTTATCCGAATTCCGGAATCGTTGCTCCGGCTTTGGCAGGCGGCGCTTGAAGACCGGATTCAAGCCGAGGAAGCCGAAGAGCACTGGGATTACCTCTACTCGGTCTCCGAACTGGTCAATCTTTCGGGAAATAAATTCCACAAGAAAAAAAACCTTCTGAATCAATTTCTTCGCAACTATGATTTCGAATACCGTCCTTTAACATCGGAGCTGGTTCAAAAAGCCTTGGACATGCAGGACAGCTGGTGCCAATGGCGGGACTGCGAAGAGGTGCCCCCGCTGGCCGCTGAAAACCGGGCCATTCAGCGGGTGTTCAAAAACTGGGAATCCTTCAAGAGCATTTCCGGCGGTGCGATTCTGATCAACGGCGAGGTGGTCGCCTTCGATGTGTCCGAAGAGATGAACCCGGAAACCCTGCTCATCCATTTTGAAAAGGGCCTTCTCGATTACAAGGGGATTTATCAGGCCATCAACCAGATGCATCTGGCCGCCGGCAACGGGTATACAATCGTCAATCGGGAGCAGGATCTCGGAGACGAGGGGCTTCGCAAGGCCAAACAATCTTATCATCCAATCGATTATGTGCGAAAATACAATGTGACCCTTTTATAACCGGACGCATGGGAGGGTGCCGTGAAACGCTACATCTACAAGGCGATGATCATCCTTTTGCTGACGGCAGGGGTTATCTTCTTCTGGATCAATGAACGGATCGCCGGGCCTTTTATCGAGGGGAGGGCTTTGGTGACCGAGGGGCTGCCGGAATCCAAAGAAGGCAAAAAAAGTCGCTATAAACTGGCCATGATTGACCTGTGGCAGGGGAACCGGAAGAAAGCGGTTCAACGGCTTGAATCCTTGGCTGAAAATCCGGACGGCCCCCTGGCCCCGGAATCCCGGGCCATGTACCTTTTTCTGAGCAACGCCGATTCCATGGCGCCGGAACCGGGCTGAATCGGTCAGCGAAAATCCGGAAGCCGGGCTTTCCTTTTCTCGGCATAAGTTTCGAAAAGATACCGGCAGGCCTCACATTCTCCGCAGGATTTGTCGCAGGAGACCATCCGGTTATGAAAATCTGCCGGCAGTTCATGATTGGGGATATGACATTCCGCCGCAAACCATTCCATGGAATCGAGAAGCTCCAGCAGATTTCCGGTGTATTCCCCGCGAATATAGGCGGTGACCACGCGCCGCAGGAAATCAGGGCCCAGGGTCCGGCCCGAGAGCTTGATAAAATCGACCGCATCCGCATAGGCGTGCGCATCTTCGGGACGGATGAAGGGGGATTTGAAAAGAAGATGCGGATGCTCCCGCAGGGTCCGCATGCATCCGAGGTCCCGGTTGACGCCGTAGGTGTCTATGTGAATATCCATGTGAACCAGAGAAATCTGGGCGTCATGGGCCGGTTTATACGGGCACTGGTATAAACATCCTTCATTGGCCAGCAGGCCCAGGTTCATGCCGGGATACTTCTCTCGGCACCGCCCCGCCACCTCGTAAAGGGCTTCGGGATTTCGGTTGAGGGATCGATCCAGCACATATTTTCGGGGAAGCCGAAAACCGGTGCCGGCAATTCCCTCCAGGGTGGCCTCCACCTTATCGAAGGTATCCGGCATGCAGTTGATGGACGGCACCGCCTCCAGCCGCCGGGCAAGGTCGGGGTCGGCGTCCGACAGGGCTCTCAGAAAATAGAGATCCGCGAATACGATGCCGTCGAGATTCCCCGAATCCAGCAAAACATGCAGCCGCCGGGTCACCGATTTCAAGGAATCGGGATGAAACTGGTCCTGAGGCAGATGAAATCGACTGTTCAGCAGTACGTATCTGGAGGGCCCGGGAATTCGGGATAACCGCTCGATGAGATCCTCGACCTTCAAAGACAAGAACCGATGCCTGGAATCAGCCGCTGCTTCGGTATAGAGACTGAAATAGAGGGAATGGATGCGGGCGATCTGTTGATTCAGGAACCGGACATAATCATCATCCGGTATAAACGGCACCTCGAGACGCATGATGACATCAGTCCCGGTCCGGCATTCGCTGGTGCAGGTCTCCGGAAACTTCTTCTATCAGTCCGAAAAGCTCCAGGCCCATTCGGTACTTGTCCGGAATCGATTCCGCTCCGAGCATCGCCCCGAGGATCTGGCCGGCGATCAGGCCGGTGCTGTCCGAATCTCCGCCGTGGTTGACCGCCAGATGCACCCCGCGGTTGAAATCGCCTTCCGCGGCCAGGGCCGCATACAAACCGATGGCCAGCGCCTCTTCGGCGATCCAGCCTCGGCCGAGTTTTTCCACGGTTCGGGGGCTTGGCGGGCCATTTTTCCAGGCCTGTCGGGCAGAGGTGATCGCCTCCAGGCATTCGGAATGAAAAGGCCAGTTTTTCAGGATTTCGAGGGTTTTGTCGATGGCGGTCACGAGATCCGCGCCGTAGGAGATCAGGGAAATGATCTGGGCCAGGCAGCCGGCCGCCAGGTATCCCGCCGGATGACCGTGGGTAATGGCGGCGATTTCGCTGGCGGTTTCAAATACCGCCTCGGGTTTGACAAAATATCCCACCGGGGCCACCCGCATGACTCCGCCGCATCCCTTGCTGTCGTTGATCGGATCTTCCACCGCTCCCATTCGGCCGCTCATCAGTGCCGACAAACAGGTATTGCCGGGCGCTCTTCGGGAATACAGCTCCTTGTTGGCGATGAGAAGGCCGTCCACCATGGCGCAGGAACCGTATTTTCGGACCAGGTGTTCGAAATGGACCGCCTGCTGGGTGGAGAGCCACCGCAGATAGGCCTGATACACAAACGGCGGAATCTGGTAAGCCTTCAGATCTCCGCCCCGGACCTGAGACAGAATCAATCCCTCGGCCGTAAACAGGGTCATCTGGGTGTCATCGGTAATGGCCCCCTTTCGCCCGTAGGCGATCGCATACTCCGAAATTCCCGCCGGGCCGAACCGATGTTGAATCTCTTTCAGGGACATGAATTCCACCGGGGCGCCCAGGGCGTCTCCGACGGCCCCGCCGAGCATGCACCCGGAGACATAATTCAAGGATCTTTTTCTATCGGGTATAGACAGCTTCTGACTCATTCTTTTCATTGACCTTCACACACGTTCTATAATAATTAGCGACGAAACAATTCGGATAATTCTTCCGGCATTTCATTGGATCGAATCGGAAAAGGGGCGGCGGGATTGCCCACGCCTCTTGTAGTATCGGACTTCTTGACCTTATTTGCAAGCCCATGTCTGAAAAAAGGCTTCTCATCACCGGCGCCGGCGGATTTCTCGGTCAAACCCTCTGCCGGTCGGCCCTTGCCGGGTGGACGGTTTTCGGCGCCTGTCGCCGCCGATTCCCATCCATCGACGGTGTCCATTGGGTGCGGGCCGATCTGACCTCGTCGAGAGAACAAACCCGGCTCTTTGCCGAGGTTCGGCCCCACGCGGTCATTCATGCCGCCGCCGAAGCAAATCCCAACCGGTGCCAAAAGCAGCCCGCAGCCACCCGGCGCATCAATGTGGATGCCGCCATTCATATCGCGGAGTTGTGCGCCGAAAGAAAAATTCCTTGCCTGTTCACCTCCACCGATCTTGTTTTCGACGGAAACACCCCGCCTTATTCGGAAACCGATCTCCCCTCCCCCATCAGCACCTACGGTTTTCAAAAAGCCGAAGCGGAACAGGCGATGGCGGGGCGCTGTCCGCAGACCGTCATCTGCCGGCTTCCGCTGATGTTCGGGTATTCACCGGACGGACCGTCCGGTTTCGAAGCCGAAATGGTGCGATCCCTGGCCTCGGGAAAACGGGTGAGCCTCTTTTTTGACGAATTTCGAACGCCGGCGGATACGGAAAGCGTCGCCTCGGGCCTGCTCTGGATCCTGAACCGAGGAATTGGCGGGATGATTCATCTGGGCGGCCGAACCCGAATATCCCGATATCAGATGGGACGGATCGCCGCAAGACATCTCGGCGCCGACCCTTCGCTTCTGGATCGGATCAGCCGAAACGATCTGGATATGCCGGCCCCACGGCCCGCCGACGTGTCCCTGGACAGTGGCCGGGCCTTCTCCCTCGGGTATACCCCGGCCGATTTTGAAACCGCCTATCGACGGCTGATCCTTTGCCTGGCGACCGGCGTCTGATCCGGAACGATCCTCTAAAGAATCCCACTCTACCCTGATGATTTTTCCTACCCGATCCCTCCCTCCCGATCGGAATCCAGGAATTTTCAGTTCAGCGGTTTCGATTGACGATTTTCAGCGAATTCTTGTTTTCGAATTCTGGTTTTATAGATCAATGCCGCGGTCTATTTCGACGGCGGACGGAGGGGATGCCACCACCAGATCAACATCACAGCTTCTGAAGAATTTCTTTCACCTGAGCACCGTCCGCGCTCGACCCGAAATGGCCCAGGATGTCCCGCATGGCCTGCATCTTGTTTTTGTATTTTGAAAAATCGATATTGGTTTCGATCCAATGGCGGATTTCCGCTTCGGTAGCCTTTTGGGGCAGATAAGATTCGACCACCGCCACAAACCGCGATTCTCCGGCATCCCCGGTCCTTTCCATGGTTTCTTTTTCTGATTTGACCAGTTTCTTTAAAATTTTGATGGCTTCGTCGTCATCCACTTCCTTGGTATCGGCCCGGCCGAATTCGCCCATTACCACCCGAAGGATCGATTTCTTTTCTTCATCCTTCTCTTTCATGGCGATCATCAAGTCCTTTTTAATCTTTTCTTGAATGCGCATCGATTCCTCCTTATCATATACCTGTTGAAAATTTCGGTTTTTCCGAGTTTTTAGACGTCTGTTACAGGAGCTTTTTGAACACGGCAACAGAAAAATCAATACGGTAAATGATTTGCCTCAAATTGCGGCGCCCCGGTACCGCATAGAAAAGGAGACCTATGATTTCTCGACTCGACCATGTCGCCGTTGCGGTAAATGACTATGACCAGGCGATCCGTTTTTTCACCCGGGTTTTGGGCGCGGCGCCCGGCGCCTCACTGACCGAGGACAAACTGAAATTCAGGTGGGAAATTCTGTCCATCGGTGATCTTTCCCGGCTGGAAATTCTGAACCCGGCCGGACCCGGGAGTTTTCTGGAAGGATTTTTGAAGGACAAGCCCGGCGGCGTCCACCATTTGACCTTTGAAACCCCCGACATCCACCGGGCCAAATCGGTGCTCGATGAACAGGGCATTCCCTACTTCGGATTCAGTGCGGACAACCCCGGCTGGAAGGAGCTGTTTATCCATCCTCGGGACGCCTTCGGTGTGCTGATTCAGATCGCGGAGTTTGATCCCTCCCAATTCCTCAATGCATCGGTTCAACTTCCGGAAAATCAACGCTGGGCGGTTCAGAAAACCGATCAGGGCGGCGCCCTCACCCTGGCCCATCCCGGCGGCGGAACGGTGGATGTGGATCTCGACCCCGATGAGGTTCGGGCATTGATACAAGACCTGGAGGGATTGTTGTAACGACACGAAAAATTGGCCCAGGGCGATGTCATGGGGGTCGGTTCCCCTCGACAAATGGATGAAACGGGGCCGGCCCTCGGATGCGCACCCGTGATGTTTTGAAACCTTTGGACTTCGGTCCGGTTCATTGACCTGAATTAACTGCTGCTGAGGAATACCGAACTCATGAATCCGAATATATCACCCAGAATCGAGAACATCCTGAAAAAGGGAGCCGATTTCGAAGGCATCGAGCAAGATGAAGCCCTGCTGCTGATGGGGCTCGATCTCCACTCCAGAGCGACCTATGCCCTGATGCAGACCGCCAACCGAATGTCCCGGGACCGGTTTAATGGAAAAGCCGAAAACCATCTTCACATCGGCGTCAATGTGGCCCCCTGCCCGCTCAACTGCGAGTTCTGCTCGCTGGCCGAGCGGGCAGGCATCTTTACTGAGCGGATCGAATTCAGCGAAGAGAAAATTCTGGCTTGGGCCCGGCTGGCCGAATCTCAAAAGGCGGACGCCCTCAATATCATGACCACCGGCAATTTCTCCTTTCAACGGATTCTGGAAATCGGCCGCCTCCTTCAAAAGGCGGTGTCGACTCCGCTGGTGGCCAACACCCGGGACATCACCCACAAGGAAGGCGAACTGCTTCTGGATGCCGGATATATCGGGGCCTACCACTCGGTGCGCCTGGGAGAAGGACACGACACGCCCCTGAATGTGGACAAGCGGATTCAGTCCATTCGGGTCTTTCGGGATGTCGGCCTTCAGTGGATGAACTGCGTGGAGCCGGTGGGTCCCGAACACAGCCACGAAGAGATCGTGGATCTGATGCTTCTGGCCCGGCGATACGGCGCCGCCTACAGCGGGGTAATGCGCCGGATCAATTTTCCGGGTTCGCCCATGGAAAAATTCGGGATGATCACCGAACTGGAGATGGCCAAGATGGTGGCGGTCAGCCGCCTGGTCATGGGCGCCGTCCCCCGGGCCCACTGCACCCACGAACCCCATGCCGCCTCTCTGCTGGCCGGCGCCAATCTCTTCTTTCCCGAGGTAGGTTCCAGTCCCCGGGACGGTCTCTCGGACACCGAAAAGGGCCGGGGAAAAGGAATCGAACACTGCCGGACCCTTCAAAAGGAGATGAACTGGAATCCCGATCTGCCGTCCAACTGTTTTTCCGAACCCCGTACCGATTCGCCCCAACACAGCGCCACCGGTTTCGAAAGGAAATCCCCATGATTCGATTGGTTCACATCTGCGCCCGCATCACCTTACTCGCTGTCATATTCACCGGAGGTACGGCTTTTTCAGAGGAATACAGGGTCGGCGCCTGGAAGACGGCCCAGACCATTCAGCCCTTCTATTACGATCAATTCCTGCCCGAGTCCAAAGAGGTGTCGATATTCGCCTTCACCAATCCGGCGGATCAGAAAACCGCGCTTCTGGCCGGCAGCCTGGACATGTGCGGCACCACCCTGGCCCACGCCATTTTTTCGGGGTCTCTGGGCCAGCCTGTCGTGGTCGTGGCGGCTCTGTGCAACAAATGTTCGGCTCTGGTGGTCAAAAAAGACGGTCCGGTCAAAACCGTGGCGGATCTTGAAGGAAAAAAAATCGGGTATGTGCCCGGCACCATGCACGAGATTCTCCTGCGGGAAACCCTGACCCGCAACGGACTGTCTCCGGAAACCGGTGTGGAGCTGGTCCGGGTCGATTTCTTCGACATGGGTCTGGCCCTGGCCCGGGGCGGGATCGATGCTTTTCTGTCGGGCGAGCCTTTTCCCACCTTGGCGGTCGACCAGGGATACGGGCGCATTCTGTCTTATCCTTACTACGGTGAATCCATCGGCACCATCAATGCCGGAATGCTGGTCAAGCGCGAGACCATCGAAAACCATCCGGAGAAGGTCTATGCCCTGATGAAAGCCCATGCCGAATCCACCGAGCACTTAAAAGAGAATCAGGAGGCCTGGTTGAAAAAAGCCGCAACCTTCGGCACCGACTTGTCTGTTCTGCAAAAGGCGGCCCCCAATATGGAACTGGCCTGGGAAATGGATGCCGCCTTTGTGGAACAGGTCAAGGCCCTTGGAGAGCGCATGGAATCCCTGGGCTTGATTCAGCAGCAGCCGGATTACGATCGGCTCTTCGACCTCTCCTTTGTGGAAAAGCTGAAATCGGAAGCACGAAAGGAGTGACACCGCCTTTGTGAACCAGACCGTCCTCAGAAGCGGGCTGTACGGCCTGCTGCCCTGGATACTGCCCGTCCTGTTTGTTCTGGGCTGGATCTTCATCAGCGAAACCGGCCTGATGCCGACCTACCTGCTTCCTCACCCGAAGGCCATCGGCAAGGCCGGATTCACCTATGTTTTCGGCCACGCGGGAGAGGGCCCGTATGCAGGCCGTTTTCTGGGGGACGCCCGGGCCAGCCTGTTCCGCGTCTTTCTCGGGTTCACTTTGGCCGCCTTTTTGGGAATTCCCCTGGGGATCTGGTCGGGCCGAACGGCGGCGGTGCGCCGGCTCTTGTCCGCCTCCATCAACGGAATTCGGGCGGTGCCCGGCATCTGCTGGCTGCCCCTGGCCCTGGTCTGGTTCGGGATCGGCCTCAAGACCACCGTCTTTCTGGTGGCCCTGGCCGCCTTTTTTCCCATCTATCTCAATGCAGCCGCCGGCGCCAAATCCATCGATCCGCTGCTGCTTCAGGCGGGAGCCATGATGGGCATTCGACGGGTCCGGGGAACCTTTGCCATTCTCCTGCCCGGCGCCATGCCCAACATCATGACCGGGCTTCGTCTGGGCCTGGGGATGGCATGGGCTTATCTGGTGCTGGGGGAGCTCACCGGGGTGCCCGACGGACTCGGCGCGGTCATCATGGATGCCCGCATGCTGGGGCGGATCGACATCATTATTGTGGGGATCATCCTGATCGCCGTCATGGGCCGGATCAGCGATCTGCTCCTGAAATCTTTTCTGCGTTTCTGCTTTAAAAGCGCCCGGCGGCTGACATGAAACCCGATCTCAGAGTCATTTCCCGAAGCCGAATCCCCGAACCGCGAAAACCGATCCTGGAGGTGCGGGACCTGACCCAGATCTTTCCGGTGAACCAGAGCTTCCTCAAGGTCCTCGAAGACATCCGGATCACCGCCGGCACCGGGGAGTTGATCTGCATTCTGGGGCCCAGCGGGTGCGGTAAATCGACGCTGCTCAAAGTCCTCTCCGGGTTTCTGGAACCCAGTGCGGGAGAGGTGCGGCTCAACGGCAGTCCGGTATCCCGCCCGGGACCGGATCGGTGCGTGGTGTTTCAAGAAGACGCCCTGTTTCCCTGGCTGACCGTCTCCGAAAACATCGCTTTCGGACTGAAAGGAAAGGTTCGGGATCGCCGTTCGGTGCAGCGGGAGGTGGACCGGTTTCTCTTTCTGGTGGGCCTGACCCCCTATCGGGATTTCCTGCCCCGGGAGATCTCCGGCGGCATGAAACAGCGGGTGGCCCTGGCCCGGGTGCTGATCCTTCAACCCCGGGTGCTGCTGATGGATGAGCCTTTCGCCTCTCTGGACGCCCAGGCCCGGGAAGAGATGCAGAACCTTCTGCTCTCCCTCTGGGAACAGCTATCCCACACCATCCTCTTTGTGACCCACGACGTCATGGAAGCGGTCACCCTGGCGGATCGCATCCTGGTCATGGACAAAAACCCCGGACGTATCCGGGCGGATATTTCTGTCGCTCTGAAACGGCCCCGCCAGCCGGATGCCTCCGAATTCACCGGCTTCTGCCGAATGCTGCATGAGGAGCTTCGAGGACAATTCATTTGACACACCCACTCACATAGGGTATGGGGTTTCCAGGTGTTTATCAAAGCGGTGCGCTGTTTTCCGGCACCCCGCCCCGTATGCATGTCCGAGTCAGCCGGATGGTTTGCCGTCCGGCTGATTTTGTTCGCAACCCCGGGTGTTTGGAAGCGATCGAAGCAGCGAGCGGCAGACTATTGAAGCGCATTTACGGGATACGATTCGTATCCGGGTAAGGATCGTGCATGGAGACCTCATCTCCAAATAAACAAAAACAGGAGAAACCGCGTCCGCATCCGCCGATTCAGGTGGCGGTTTCTGTCTTCGGGTCTTTCAAAGAATTTTCCTGGAATATGCTGTTGATTATTGCGGGAAGCTGCATCAGCGCCCTGGCTATTAACGGGATTCTTTTGCCCCAACAATTTTTGAGCGGCGGCTTGACCGGGGTCGTGTTGGGGATCAAGTTTCTAATCCCCGGTGCTTCGGTGTCGGTGCTCTATTTTGTGTTGAATATTCCGATCTTCATGCTCGGCAGCAAGATGGTGGGGCGTCGCTTTTTCTGGCATAGTATCATCGGCGTGGTAGTGCTGTCGGTCGCCCTATATTTCATCAAGGTCGAGCTGCCGGTGGAGGATAAAATTTTGGCTGCCATTCTGGCGGGGATTGTTGTCGGGGTGGGGGCCGGCATCGTTCTGCGCTCCCGGGGGTCGGGGGGCGGGCTGGATGTGCTTTCGGTGATTCTTCTGAACAAGTTTTCCCTTCGCATCGGAAACACCTTCCTGGCCGTCAATATCGTCATCCTGTCGGTGGCGGCGGTGATCGTTTCCCTCGATGCGGCCCTGTATACCCTCATCTACATGTATGTCTCCTCCCAGGTGATCGAAATCATTCTTACCGGGCTCAGCCAACGGAAGGTGGTTCTGATCATCTCCCAGAACTGGAAGGAGATTTCCGACCAGATTCTCCATCGCATCCACCGGGGGGTGACCCACATTCATGGTCAGGGCGGCTACTCCGGAAAGGAGGAAAAAATCCTCTACACCGTCATCACTATTCGGGAGCTGCACCGGGTCAAAGCACTCATCCGATCCATCGATCCCAACGCATTCGTGGTCATCTACAACACCATGGAGGTGATGGGCCAGCGGATCGGGAATCAGCCCCACTGGTAGGCCTTTGCCGATGTGTTCGGTGAGGGTGGCGGGTTCGTTTCGTTGAAAAGGAAATAAATGGGATTATTGATTTTCTATCTGTTCCTGGCCCTTGGCATCACCTTTGTCTGCTCCATGTCAGAGGCGGTTCTGCTCTCCTCCACCATGTCCTTCATCCAGACCCAAGCGGATGAAGGCCGACGGGCCGCGAAATTGCTGCTGCGCTTCAAAAAAAAGATCGACAAACCGCTGTCGGCTATTTTGTCTTTGAACACCATCGCCCATACCGTGGGCGCGGCCGGGGTCGGCTCCCAGGTGGTCAAGCTGTATGGGGAGGCGGCCTTTGGAATCGCCTCCGCCATCTTGACCCTTCTGATCCTGGTGATCACCGAAATCATCCCCAAAACCATCGGCGCCATCTATTGGCGAAGACTCGCCTTCACTGCGGCCCGGCTGATTCAGTTCATGATCATTCTCACCTACCCGCTGGTGCTTCTATCTAAAATGATCACGCAGATCATTTCCGGAAAGCAGAAACCCACGACCCTGACCCGCGATGAGATCGCCATTCTGGCCAACATGGGCGCCAAAGAAGGGGTATTCCAGACCCGGGAAAGCAACGTCATCGTCAATATTTTGCGGCTGAAAGACATTACCGTAAAGGAGATCATGACCCCGCGCACAGTGATGGTGGCCGCCCCGGAGGAGATGACCCTTCAGGAGTTCCATACCCATAAAAAATTTATGTCCTTTTCCAGAATCCCGCTCTTTTCCGACAATCTGGACACGATTCCCGGCTATGTCTTAAAGGATTCGGTCCTGAGCAAACTGGCCGAGGATCATCACCGGATGAAACTGAACGAATTGAAGCGGGATTTCATCGTCACCCGGGAGACCATGTCGGTCCCCCGGCTGTTCGAGCAGCTCCTCTACAAGAAAGAGCACATCGCCCTGGTCGTGGACGAATTCGGCGGCACCAGCGGTCTGGTCACCATGGAAGACATCATCGAAACCCTCCTGGGCCTCGAAATCGTGGATGAAAGCGACACCCAGACCGATATGCAAAAGCTGGCGGAGGAAAGACGGGCGAAGATGAAAAAGCGGCAGAATTGGATGAGTGATTGAGATCGACCCCTCGGAGCCCAAGTCCATGCCCTGCTCCCGGTACTCGTAGATGTTCTCCCCCGCCACAATGGCGTCGTCCACCCGATCACCGGCAGAAACAGCAGGCCTCCGGCAAAGGAGATGGTCATCCCCATCATCACCCGGAAGGCCAGTTTGTACTCGAGAAACAGCCCCAGGATGAACAGCACGATCACCGCCGCCAAGGCACTGTTCTCCAGCAGCAGGGACAACCGCTCGACATAGTCTTCGGCCCGGTTGGAGTCGATTCCGTATTGAACCCCCGGCGGCAGAGTGGTTTCGAAATCATTCAGGATGGACTGTACCGCGGAGGCGATCTCCAGAGGGGACTGCTCGCCGACCCGGAAGATTTCGATTTCCACCGAGGCCTGGCGGTTGAACCGGGAATGGAATCCGGCTTCCTCAAACCCGTCTTCGATATGGGCCAGATCCGCCAGCCCGGGAAACCGCCGTATCCGAATCCTTTAGACGGAGAGAAAGCCCTTCCACCACCGTACTCAGATTGGTGGTGACCACTCGATCCTGTTCGCTCAAGCCCTCTCGAATAAAGGCGTGCTCAGCATCCTGAAATTCGATTTGAACATCCCGAGGTGGCCGGTGCGATACACCCCCTCGGGCCAGGCGGTCCGGTTTCGAATCCGCACGGTCGACCCGATCCCGCCGCGGCTGTCGGGAACGGAGAGCCGCCGTAGTTTGGACAACGGCACGGTGGCCTCCACCCAGCAGGTATTCAACCCGACCAGGCGACCCGGTTCATCCCCCGGGGAGACCTGAGAACCGATATTCACCTGCCGGGTCAATACATGGGCGTCAAACGGAATTCCCGCCCCTATCAGCAGAATGCTGCTGCAGATCAGAAGTTTGGCTTTCCACCCGAGTCGCCCTTGGGTTTTTGTATTTTCATGATCCGTATCGCTCATACGCATTTCGCCTTGTTAGAAATCGATATCGATAATGAACGGACTTAAATCCTCGACATCGATATAGGCCTCGGACACCGCTTTGTTTCTCAGGGAAATCCCGGCTTGGTGAACCGATTCCGGATCGCCGGTCACCAGAGGATGCCAAGAAGGGAGCTCCTTTCCTTCAAACAGGAGCCGGTATCCGCAGGTTTTCGGAAGCCAGGGAAAAGCGCTGATGTTCTGAGGGGTCATGGTAAGGCAGACGTTTTCTTCCGCCGTTCGGTTGGGATAGTCTTTGCAGCGGCACCGATCGATATCCAACAGGCAGCAAGCGATTCCGGTGTATGAAATTTCGCCGGTCTCCTTGTTTTCCAACTTGTGAAGGCAGCATCGACCGCATCCGTCACAGACCGCTTCCCATTCTTCCCCGGTCATTTCCGCCAGTGTTTTTCGGCGCCAGAAGGGTTTGTTTTTGCCTGGCCGTTCTCTTTTTTGAAATGAATCCATATGAATTTCCATTCCTGTTTAACTAAATCACGGAAGCTAACATAAGCCCCGAACCCGGGTTGTGCAATTTTTTGAATCGGAATGGTCTGGATGGATGACGGATTGCCAGGGACGCTCCGGCGTCTTCCTTCGAATGGAGCGAGCCTTCAACCGGGACAACAAAATCATCGATGTAGATGAAGGCATGCTTGAGGCGATGCCGGAAATAGGATAAGGAATAATGAATCGGCTGTTTTCTTCTTTACCGCAAACAAAGCGGCTCATGGGTATTTTCGCCTTCGTCTTCGGCAAAGTCCTGACCAAGGAACTGAACCCGGAAGGATCCTTGGAGAGTAACGTGTCCAGCGCCCCATCTCGGCCTAAGACAATATGGAGATGGAAAAGATGCTGGAAAATCGGCATTCCCTGAGCCGGCAGCATGCAGGGGGCTGTCTCGCCGCTGGTGGAGGTCGTGGGCCCAGGAAAAAGACCGGTTCGAAGCATTGTTCGGAGGGCTTCGGATCGGAAATGATCCGACACCGCTGCGCAATCGGTATCTGATGCTTCAGTGGGATTTTTCCTGCGTCGACCCCACCGGAACGGCGGCGGATATTCGGCGGGCCCTGTTCGACCACGTCAATACCTGCATTCGGACCTTTATTCAGAAATATGACCGGTTCGGTCTGGAAAAGATGGTCACGATCCATGAAGACGGACTGGTTTCCTTGCGTTCCCTGGGGGCCGCCGTCAAGAAAACCGGAAATCAGCTCTATCTGCTCATCGATGAATACGACAATTTCACCAACGAGGTGCTGACCGGTCTTCGGGATGAACAGAGCGTGTATAAAGCCCTGGTTCACGAAAAAGGCGCCTTGAAGACCCTCTTCAAGGCGGTCAAAGCCGCGGTCGGCGAAGGGGAAATCGATCGGATATTCATCACCGGGGTGTCACCGGTGGTGATGAGCGATATCACCAGCGGGTTCAATATCGCCAAAAACATCTACTTGGACCGTGAATTCAATGATCTGTGCGGGTTCACCGAGGCGGAGGTCACCGCAATCATTCAGGATGCCTCGAAAGAACCCGACGACCAAAAGACGGAAGCGGTCCGGGTCATGCGGACCTACTGCAACGGCTATACCTTCGCCCCGGATTCCGACCAGCGGATTTACAACCCGACCCTGACCCTCTATTTTGCCGCGGTATTTGGAAAAGACGGAACGTACCCGCGTAAAATGCTGGACGCCAATCTGGCCACGGATGAGGCGAAGCTCGAGTACATGGCGCAAATGCCACGCGGACGGCAGCTTTTGCTGGATATCACCCGTGAAAAATCGCCGGTCACGGTCACCGATATCGCGGACCGGTTCGGCATTCGGGAGATGCTTCGCGACAGCAGCAAGGATCATGCATTCCTGGCATCCTTTCTCTATTACTTCGGCGTGTTGACCATCGCCGGGGAAACCGCCGAAGGGGACCTGATGCTCACCGTGCCGAATTTGGTGATGCGGGGTTTGTATGTGGATAAAATCCGAGAGATGCTTCTGCCGGAACCGGGAGAGCGGGATGATGGACGGGCCGCGGCCAAGATGCTCTATGCCGAGGGGGATATGGGGCCGCTGTGTGAATTCATTGAAAGTCGGTATTTCCGGGTGTTTCACAACCCGGATTACCGATGGGCCAATGAATTGACCGTGAAAACGGCCTTTCTGACCCTGCTTTACAACGACATCCTCTACATCATGGATTCGGAGCGGGAAACCGGCCGGGGATACGCGGACCTGACCATGATCATCCGGCCGGACAAGCGCCATTTCGAAATTTTTGATGTGCTGATCGAGTTCAAGTTTGTGAAATTGGGGGATGCGGGCGTGACCGGGGAGGCGGCGAAGGCGTTGTCTTTGGAGGCATTGCGGAAGATTCCGGCGATGGCGTCGGAGATGAACGCGGCCCGGGAGCAGGTGAAGCGGTATGGGGCGGCTTTGGAGACGAAATATGCGGGGAAGCTGCGGCTGAGAAAATATGCGGTGGTGTCGTTGGGGTTTGAGCGGGTTTGGGGGGAGGAGGTGGTCTTGAAATGAAACAAAAGACAGGCGAAACCTCGGAAAAAGATCCTCAGATCGACCGGCGTCCCTCAAATGATGCGAACACCCGAGATTGATAATTTTTTTTCTTAATATTGAAGGTTGTTTAATGGCTTTGTGGAAAGGCTTAACCGGACATCAGTGTGACCTTATCTATTTTTTTTGTATTAATATTTTTTTTCTTTCATGCGTAGCATTGGAAAATACTCACATGATAAAAGAAAGAGAGGAAATATGGCGATCATATAAATTTGTAAATGTGGGGGTCAGACTTCAGGCTCCCGATGATATACAATGGACAGAAAGGTTGTATGGAGAAGATCCTTCCTTGTACATCGAATTCGCTCCAGTTGTACCTCCG
>CAZNLT010000120.1:0-18279 GCA_964573705.1 uncultured Desulfobacterales bacterium | reverse complement strand
CGGTGATCACCGCCTTGGAGTTGAATCCGATACGGGTAAGAAACATCTTCATCTGTTCGGTGGTGGTGTTCTGGGCCTCATCCAAAATGATAAAGGAATCGTTCAGGGTTCGGCCTCGCATAAAGGCCAAGGGAGCCACCTCGATTACCCCCTGCTGGATCAGGTTGGAGGCCTTCTCGAACCGCATCATGTCATGCAACGCGTCGTAGAGGGGCCGCAGGTACGGGTTGACTTTTTCAGCCAGATCCCCCGGCAGAAATCCGAGGGCTTCTCCGGCTTCCACCGCCGGCCGGGTCAGAATGATCCGGTTGACGATACCCTTGGAGAGGGCCGCCACTGCCATGGCCATGGCCAGATAGGTCTTGCCGGTGCCGGCCGGGCCGATGCCGAAAACGATGTCGAAATTGCGGATGGCATCGATATACTCCTTTTGGGCCATGCTTTTCGGAGTGATGGACCGTTTTTTTGCGGTGATGTAGACCGTGTCCATGAAGATGTCTTTGAGCCGGGTTCGATCGTCGGCGCTGAGCACACTGATGGCGTAATCCACATCATTGGGGTAAATGGGATACCCGCTCTTGAGAAGGTCGTAGAGCTGATCGAGGATGTTTCTGGCCAGGTTGACCGCAATGGGATCGCCTTCGATAATGACCGAATTGCCCCGGGCATGAACTGCTACATCCAGGGCGTTGCCGATCTTCTGCAGATTGCCGTTGTGCTCTCCGAACAGATGCCGGGAGAGCTCATTGTCTGAAAAGGTCTGCTTGTGTTTGACGGTATCTGCGCTTTCCTGCATGGAGTCTGAAAATGATGTGTTCATATTCTCGATTTTTTCATTTGCCAACGTATGAATCCCTCCGTATCACAAGAGTTGAAACGAATGCAAATGCCATTTTTTGACCGAAAGCCGGGCCGGGGCCTATCGATCTGAAACTGATCATATCGGTATAAAATAAATCATGACGGAAGAAAGGCAATCGACTGAGTTGAAGACGGCCGATGAATCGGGTCGTCCCCGCGGTTGACTTGTCACCCCGGCTTCTGGTATTGGACCCCACACACCGAACCCATTTTCTTAAAAGAAAGGATGATACCAATGGAAAGAACCTTATCGATCGTGAAACCCGACGGGGTGGCCCGGGGGGTCATCGGAGAGGTGGTTCGGCGGTTTGAGGCCAACGGCATCAAAATCGCTGCCATGAAGATGATTCATATGTCCAGAAAAGAGGCCCAGGGGTTTTACGCCGTCCATAAGGAGCGGCCATTTTTCGACAGCCTGACCGATTTTATGACTTCCGGTCCCTGCGTGGTGATGGTGCTCGAGGGCGACAACGTGATCAAGAAAAACCGGGAATTGATGGGCGCCACCAATCCCGAGGACGCCGCCGAAGGGACGATCCGCAAGGATTTCGCCACCGATGTGGAAAAGAACGTGGTTCACGGCTCCGACGCCCCGGAGACCGCCGCTTTTGAAATCGGATATTTTTTCAACAGTCTCGAAATTGTGGGATAATGGCCTCCGCTGATACGCGCAAGATCCGCCTCGACCACATTGCCGTGGTCCTGAATCAGCCGCAGATTCCCGAAAATATAGGGGCCGCGGCCCGGGCCATGCGGAATATGGGGGTTCACGAACTGGTGGTGGTCGATCCCAACCACTTCGATTACGAACCGGTCCTGAAGCTGGCCACTCACGCCGCCTCGGATGTGGTGGCCTCCATGCGGCTCTGTCCGACGCTGAAAGAGGCCCTGGCGCCCTACCGGTTCGTGGTGGGAACCACGGCCCGTCTCGGGGGCCAGCGCCGGGTCTGCGATCCGGCGGTCATGGCTCGAAAGCTGATCCCCATCTCCCGGGAGAACCGGATCGCTCTGGTCTTCGGCCGGGAGGACCGGGGGCTGTCCAACGAAAACCTCCGGCTTTGCCATGGGTTGGTCAATATCCCCACCGCCGATTTTTCCTCCCTCAACCTGGCCCAGGCGGTGATGGTGCTCTGTTATGAAATGAGCCGGGCCGCGACGGACGACCGCCGGCCCTTTACCCCCAAGCTGGCCAACCGGTACGAACTGGACGGGATGTATGACCAGCTTCGGGAGATATTGATCCGGATCTGCTACCTCAACCCTGAAAATCCCGATTACTGGATGAACCATCTGCGCAATTTTTTCACCCGCCTGGGATTGCGGGCCCGGGAGGTATCCATCATCCGGGGGATCATTCGGCAGGTCAACTGGTATTCGGAAAAGCGGTATCGGGACGGACTCGAGGAAGGGCTCGAAAAGGCCCGGGAGAAAGAAACATGCAACTGATTCGATTCGGCGACAAAGGCGCGGAGCGGCCCGGTTTGTGGCGGGACGGCCGCATCCTCGACCTGCGGGCGATCTTTCCGGATATTCCCGACATCGGGGAGTCCTTTTTCAGGGAGGGATGGCTCCAAAAAGCGGCGGCGGTGAATGAACCGGGGCGGAAAATGGAGGTTCGGCTGGGACCTCCGGTAAATCGCCCTTCCAAGATCATCTGCCTGGGAAAAAATTACGCAGAACACGCCAAGGAGGGCGGATTCGACGCCCCGGAAAAACCGCTCCTGTTCTGCAAGGCCACTACCGCGCTCACCGGACCCTTCGATCCCATTCTGATGCCCCGAAGCTGCACCCAGGTGGATTGGGAGGTGGAGCTGGCGGTGGTCATCGGCCGGGAAGGGAAGCGAATTTGCGAAGCCGAGGCCTTCGACTATGTGGCCGGATACACGGTGATGAACGACGTCTCGGGACGGGATGCCCAGTTCGGAGACGGGCAGTGGTTCCGCGGGAAATCCTTCGATACCTTCGCCCCCCTGGGGCCGGGCCTGGTCACTCCGGACGAGATCGAAAACGTGGCCGAACTTGAACTGGAGGCCCGGGTGGACGGACAGGTGATGCAGAAAGGAAATACCCGGGATCTGATCTTCGACATTCCCTTCCTGATCGAATACATCAGCCGGGATATCACTCTCTTGCCAGGAGACATTATTTCCACCGGAACGCCCTCGGGGGTGGGCATCTTTCGGGACCCGCCGGTGCTTCTCAGCCGGGGCAGCCGGGTGGCGTGCGAGGTGAAAGGGATCGGTCTGATTCGGAATCGATGCGAGTAGGGTCACCGGCCCGCCGATGAATATCGGCCCGCATTTTTTCCCGAAAGACGCGAATGATGCTCTGAATGGCCGGGGCCGATACCGACGGAATCTGAATCTCGCCGATGGAGGCGATGGGCAGCACGTCCACGGTGGTGCCGGTGATGAAGGCCCCCTTCAGGGTCTCCAGATCATCCGTGCGAAGGGACTGTTCGGTGACCGGAATGGACAATCCTTCGCAGATATCCACCACCTGCCCCCGGGTAACGCCCAGCAGAACCGTGCCGGCCGGCGGGGTGCAGATACCGGTCTCCCGCAGAAAAAAGATGTTGGATCGGGTGCCTTCGGAGATATGTCCGTCGCCGTCCACCAGAAGCGCCTCATAAGCCCCGGTCTCCTGCCGGGCCTTTTCCACCCGCTGCCGAAAAGACCCGGCCAGGGTCTTGATGTGCGGGTTTTCCCGTTCTCCGGAAAACAGGATGGTGTGAACCCCCCGGGCATAGGCTTCCGGACCGGGGTATTCGGATTTGATGAAGTAGATCAGGAAAAGATCTTCGCCGTCCGGATGGGCCGAGACCAGCTTTACATTGATATGCCGGCAGCGGTTTTTTTCAGACAGAAGGCCGATGTCGCTGAGAATGTCGGCTTCCCGGGTGTATAGAGATACTCCCAGCAACGCAGCCGATCGCCGCATACGGGCCATATGCTCCTCGAAAAAAAGCGGTACCCCGTCGATCAGCTTCACCACTTCGTAAATGGCCCCGCCGCCGATTCGATCGAAAACCTCTGTCTCTCCAGTGGATCGAAGCTCCCCGTTGACGCTGTAATAATCTAATATCGCTTCACGCTTCATCCGTTTTCCCCCTGAAAACCCATACTCTAACGCATCTCGCCGATGGATCAAGGGAAAAAGCGGATAGCCGGTTCGATTAAGGGGTCCCAATTCCCGGTTCTGCTTTACGCTGTTCGAGGTCCTCGTTTCGGCTTCGGAAGGATGACTACAGATTTTCTGTGGGCGTTCGCAGCTCGACCAGGGTCGCCCCCCAGCCCCCGCCGCCTGCCGGCGCCTCCCGAAACGAATCCACCATCGGGCTTTTTTTGAGAAGCGAGTGGACCCGCTTCTTGAGAACGCCGGTTCCTTTGCCGTGGATCACCCGAACGGAGAAAATCCCCGCCCGCAAGCATTCGGTGAAATAATCCTCCAGCAGGTCGGGCGCCTCCTTGGGATTGAAGGTGTGCAGATCGAGAACATCCTCGATGGGGAGATGGATGGGGTCTTCATTCGATGGTTCCATTTTGATGCCTCCAAAGCTTTATTCCTGTGTACTACCCGGTGAAAAAGGATGTCAAGCGGGGAATCACCAACAAAATCAGGAATAAACATTTCCATCCTCATTTCTTCCGCTCTCCGGTTTGGTTTTGACTTTTCAGTTAGGATTTGAAAAGATGACATTATTCGGATACTCAAACAAATAAGAGGGATGCCGGGTGGCCTCGATTATTTTGATGACGTAAAAGCCCGGGAGGTGGCCATGACCGCCGCGGAACAGATTCGGCAGAGAGGGATTCAAGAAGGAGAACTATCCGGCAAGAGGCAGATGCTTCTGAAAATCGTGCGAAAGCGGTTTGGATATGTATCTCCAGAATTAGAAGATAAGCTTTACAAATCGGAATCAGAAGTTCTTGAAAAATTTGGAGAAATTGTATTAGACCTTGATGACCTGGAGGAAGCTGAAAATTGGTGGTTGAAATATGGTAAGGAAGGGAATGCGTAACGGTTTTTGCCAATATGAATGAAAGTTTTTTTCAACTCATCATAATTCCACCCTTCGCCTACACCCTCGGCTCCATCCCCTGGGGCCTGGTCCTGACCCGGATGTTCACCTCGGTGGATCTTCGAAACTCCGGCAGCGGGAATATCGGGGCCACCAATGTGCGGCGGACGGCCGGGACTCTGCTGGGGATCTGCACCCTGATCGGGGATGTGCTCAAGGGGGCGGTGCCGGTCTGGTGGGCGGTTCAGCTTGTCGGCCGGGGGGCTGCGGCGGATGGGTATGTCGCCCTGGTTGCTCTGTGCGCTTTTCTGGGCCATGTATACCCGGTGTACATGCGGTTTCGGGACGGGGGCAAGGGGGTGGCCACGGCCGCGGGGTGTTTTCTGGCGCTCTCACCCTTTGCGGTGTTCGTGAGCCTGCTGGTGTTCATCCTCTTCGTCTGCATCACCGGCCGGGTCTCGGTCGGGTCGCTGGCGGCCACCGCCTTACTTCCCCTGGCGGTGTGGAAGGCGGTCGGGTCGGCGCCCCTGGCGGTATGCGCGGGGGTGATCGGGGGATGGGTCTGGTGGCGGCACCGGGAAAACCTTCGACGGCTGGCGGCCGGCACCGAACCGAAAATCTGATTATCCGGCGAAAAGCGCCCAGATGAAGGTGATGACCCCGGCCAGAATGAACTGGGTTTCGGCCAGAAATTCGAGGCGAAGCCCCGGCAGCATATGGCCCCGCCGGTGAAGGGTAATGACCCCGAAGAGAAAAACCGGGCAGAGGGTCAGAAAAAAGCCGAGTTCCGGAATCACTTCAAAGGAGGCTGAAAAAAAGAGGAGCACGAAATTAAACAGCAGCAGGATTCGAAGCAGGGTCAGGCTGTTTTCCTTTCCCAACAGAATCGGCAGGGTCTCCTTGCCCACGATCCGGTCTCCCTGCATATCCAGCACATCGAAAAAGGCGGTTCGCACGAAGACGGTGGCGGTGGCCCAGACCAGGGCCACCAGAGAACTCAGGGGCAGGGCGCCGGTTTCGGAAAGGATCGGAAACAGCGCCGTCACCATTCCCCAGGCCAGGGCGATCAAAAATGTTTTGGAGCCCGGAATATCCCGAATCCGGCGGTATTTGACCCCCCGAATCGCTTCCGGAATCAGTTTTAGATTATAGGAAAGCCCCAGCAGACTCATGATAGACAGCAAAAAAAAGGGAAATATCCCCATGCCGGCGGCCGTAAAGAGGCCCAGAGCGCCGGATATTAAGGCGAACAGGGTCAACAAAAGGGTATGGGATTCATAAAAGGCGGCCCGTTCCGGGTCGTTGAAGCGGTCCTCCTTCATGCCGGTCAGATTGTTGAGGGTGTGCATGGAAAGGATATACAAAAACGAAATAACCATGTACGAGAGGGTCTGCTGAACGCCCTGCAGCATGGCGCAGGCGAAACAGAGAAATCCGGCCCCGAGGGCGACGTAGACATTGGTCAGCAACAGCAGCCGCCGAATCCGGTTGAAACGCCGATATCCGGCCTCCGCCTCGTCAAAGGGCGGAGATTCGATGGCTCGGTAGACCCGTCGAATGATCCAGTTGGGGGTGGAGGCCCCGGCGGTGACCCCGAGGGTTTGCACCCTTGAAATGGCGGTGGGGTCCAGCTCCGCCTCGGTTTCGATATGGTAGGCCGGCTTTCCGGCCTGCCGGACGATCTCGGCCAGCCGCTGGGTGTTTCCGCTGTTGTGGCCGCCCACCACCACCACCGCATCCACATGCTCCGCCAGCCGTTTGACCTCGCTTTGCCGCCGTTCGGTGGAGTCGCAGATGGTTTCGAAAATTTTATAGTGGGGGTGATTCCGCTGGGCCCATTTTTTAACCACATCATAGAAAACCGTGTTCTGAGTGGTCTGGGCCACGATGATCGCTTTCTCGAATGCGGGCAGTTCATCCAGGTCGTGGATACGGCCCGCCACATGTCCCCGGTCTCCGGCAAACCCTTGCAGCCCCACTACCTCGGGATGGTCCAGGTCACCGACGATGATGCAGGCGTATCCCTCCTGGGCATGCTTGCGGATGATGGCCTGGACCTTGATGACCCGGGGGCAGGTGGCGTCGATCACCTTGAACCCGGCCTGTTCCAGGCGGGCCCGGGTATCCGGGGGGACCCCGTGGGCCCGGATCAGGATGGTGCCGGATCCCTTTTCCGGAATCTCATCCAGCACGGTGACCCCCTTTTCCTTCAGAAGGTCCAGCACCTGAGGATTATGGATCAGGGGGCCGTATGTGTAGATGGGCGCCGGCTGGGTATTGGCCGCATCCACGGCCATGTCCACGGCCCGCTGCACCCCCATGCAGAACCCGGCGGTTTTGGCGACCGATATTTTCATGCGGTCCTTAGATTTTTTCGAGAAAAACCTTGTGATCCACCAGAGACAGGGAGTGAATCCGGGCTTTCAGAAACTTCTGCTCCCCGAAGATGTCGACCAGGCGGATGCCGTCCCCGTCCGCTTCGGGCCGGACCGTGTCGACGGATTCCATGATCAGACGGGGTTCTCCTTCCTCCATCAGGTAGGCATTGGCTTCGCACATAAAGTGTCCTCAGTTCCGGGTGTCGGTCAATAGTGTCAGATTGTTCTGAATCAGCTCGTCGATCAGATGGGGCAGGGGATTCGGGGATATCCCCACGATCTCCAGGTTTTCCCGGGACAGGGGAATCAACAGTTTTCGGGCCGGGCAGGCCGCCACCGCTTCGGCCATTCTCGGGGTGACCTCGCCCATCATGGCATGGGCCATGATGATCCCCACCGGCCCGATGACGATCTCCATCTTCCGAACGGTCTGAACAATGGCGTTCTCCCCCGAGGCCCCCCGGTTGGCTTTGGCCTTGAGCATCTGGGCCGTGGCGATGGCGTTGGTGCCCAGGGCGGTGATATCCACCGATTCCTCGAAATTCTCCTTCAGCTTCTTGATCACGGCGCTGCCGATCCCGCCGCCTTGTCCGTCGATGACGCCGATTTTCATGGCGCCGACTCCGGATTCAGCAGGTGGAGCAGACGATCCAGGTCGTCATTGCTGTAAAACTCGATCTCCACCCTGCCTTTTTTCCCCCGGCGGTTGATCCGGACCTTGGTGCCGAAGCGATGGGAGAGGTTGTCGGCCACCCCGGAAAAATAGATCTCCTCGGAGCCCGGTTCGGGGTTTTCCGGCGGCGGGGGCGGGTTTTTGAGCCGGTTCAGCAGGATTTCGGTTTCCCGCACCGAGAGTTCCCGGGTCACGATCTGGCGCCAGACCTCCATCTGCTGTGCGGTATTCTGGGCCCCCAGCAACACCTTGGCATGGCCCATGCTGAGGGTGCCGTCCATGAGGGTGGCCTTGATCTCCTCCGGGAGCTGGCGCAGTCGAAGAAAATTGGCGATGGCGGAGCGGCTTTTGCCCACCCGCTCGGCCACCTGCTCCTGGGTGAGACCGAATTCGGACATGAGACGGTGATAGGCGCCCGACTCCTCCAGCGGATTAAGATCCTCCCGCTGAACATTTTCGACGATGGACATCTCCAGCATCCGGGTGTCCGACAATTCTTTGACCACTACCGGCACCCGGGTCAGCCCGGCCAGTTTGGCGGCCCGCAACCGGCGTTCGCCGGCGATCAATTCATACCCCGGGTCATGCCCGTGGCTGTCTTTGCGCACCAGCAGGGGCTGAATCACCCCCTGTTCCCGAATGGATCGGCTCAACTCTTCCAGCTCTTCCTCGGCGAAATTGCGACGGGGCTGATACCGGTTGGGATGGATCAGATCGATGTCGCACAGAAGATACGCCCGTTCCCGGTCGTCCGGTTGAACCGCAGGCGCCGCACTCGGGCCGGGAATCAGGGCCCCCAGTCCCTTGCCCAGGGCCATCTTTTTTCGCGGTTTCGCGGCGGGTGCGGATTCTCGCGAGGTCTTGTCTTTTTCCATTCCGTCCTTACCATCCAATAAGGGTTGCGGTTTTGAATTCCGGCTTACTCGTATAAGATTTCCTCGGCCAGGGCAAGGTAGCTTTTGGCGCCCGCTGAGGAGGGATCATAGATCAGAATCGGCTTTCCGAAGCTGGGGGCCTCGCCCAGGCGGACGTTTCGGGGGATGGCGGTTTTAAAGACCCGTTCCCGCCCCTCGAAAAATCTGCCCGCCTCTTCGGCCACCTGGTGGGAGAGATTGGTTCTGCCGTCGAACATGGTCAGAAGGATGCCGGCGATTTTAAGATCGGGATTGAGGTTGCTGTTGACCAACTCTTTGGTCTGAAGCAGCTGGCCCAGGCCCTCCAGGGCGTAAAACTCGCATTGAAGCGGAAT
Source organism: uncultured Desulfobacterales bacterium (assembly GCA_964573705.1). GTDB lineage: Bacteria > Desulfobacterota > Desulfobacteria > Desulfobacterales > Desulfococcaceae > JAABSQ01. The sequence continues at coordinate 9,097 of CAZNLT010000120.1, read as the reverse complement.
CAGGAGGGAATCGGCGGCGGTCATCGCGTTGAGGGTCAGCAGGCTCAGGGACGGGGGGCAGTCCAGGAGGATGTATTCAAATTCGGCATTCAGCCTGCTCAGAAGCTGCTTGAGGGCCTGTTCCCGGCCTTCTTCAGCCATCATCTCCACCTCGAAGCCGATCAGCTCCACCCGGGACGGGATCAGCTTCAATTCGGGGATGTCGGTGGCGACGATGAGATCCGCGATTTCAGACTCTCCGATCAAGCCGTGATACAGGGTCCCGTCCAAGTCGCCCTTGTCGATGCCCAGGCCGGTGGTGGCGTTGGCCTGGGGATCGCAGTCCACCAGAAGGGTTTTTTTGCCGGAGATGGCCAGCCCCGCAGCCAGGTTCAATGCGGTGGTGGTCTTGCCGACCCCGCCTTTCTGGTTGGCTATGCATATTATCTGTGTCATAATAAGGACTTCTTACCACAATTCGGGCGGTTTGAAAAGAATAGAAGCAAGGCCGTAAGGTGAAAAAAAATGAATACCCTAAAACGAATCCTGGGAATACTTCTGGCGGTCCTGATTCCCCTTCAGATGGCGCAGCCGAGGCCCGCATTCGGCATCACCATTCAGGAGGAGGAGGAACTGAGCAAGGAGTTCATGAAGATGGTGACCAAGCGGTTCCGGTTCATTCGGGATCCGCTTCTGGTGGACTACGTCAACGATATCGGCCAAAAGATTTTGTCTGAGATGCAGCCCCAGCCATTCGCATACCGCTTCTATATCATCGACCAGGAGATCTACAATGCATTCGCCGGACCCGGCGGCAATATCTTCATCAACAGCGGCCTGATCGAGGCCATGGACAGCGAGGATGAGCTGGCCGGAATTCTGGCCCATGAAATCACCCACGTGGCGGCCCGTCATATTTCTCAGAAGATCGACCGTTCCTCCAAGATCGGCCTGGCCACTTTGGCCGGGATAGTGGCCGGGATTCTGCTGGGGGTGGCCGGGGCCGGGGCCGCAGCCAATGCGGTGAGCGTCGGCTCCATGGCCGCGGGCCAGTCGGCGGCGCTTTCCTACAGCCGCCAGGATGAAATGCAGGCCGATGAACTGGGGATTCGATACCTGACCGACGCGGGCTACAGCGGCGCGGGGTTGCTGACCGTGCTCAAGAAGATTCGGGACAAACAGTGGTTCGGGTCCGAAGAGATCCCTACCTATCTGATGACCCATCCCGCGGTGGAGGAGCGGATCGCATACCTCGACACCTGGATCGAATCCAATCCGGATGCCCTGCCCGCCCCGGGCACCGACCAGACCGAATTTGAACGGATGCGCACCCGTCTGGTGGCCGGGTACGGAGACAAAGACCGGGCCCTGCGGGAGATGACCGCCGCCGCAAAAGACCACCCCGATGATCCGGTCTATCAGCACGGATACGGCATCACCCTGGCCCGGAACGACCGGCATGAGGAGGCCCTGGATCAGGTCCGAAAGGCTCTCAAAAGCCGGCCCCTGGATCCGGTGATGCTCAAAGACCTGGGGGAGATCTATTTTATCGACGGGCAATACGACCAGGCGGTCAGCGCCTTGGAGGGGTCCGTGGGTCTCGATCCCGGCGACCCTGAGGCGCTCTATCTTTTGGGCCGAAGCCGGATCGAGCTGAAGCATTTCTCAGATGCGGCCGAGGTTCTGGAACGACTGCTGGAAAAGCGGCCCAATTTCCCCGGGGCCTTATTCCATCTGGGAGAGGCCTACGGCAAACAGGGCGATCTGGCCAGGGCCCATTTTTATCTGGGAAAACACTACGCCTACAAAAAAGAGGTCCGGAACGCCGTTTTTCACCTGCGGCAGGTTCTGAAGCGCTCGGATGATCCGATTCGAAAAGCCGAGGCGGAAGAGATGCTCAAGGCGGTTCGGGAAGAGGGGCCCAAGGAAGAAGCGCCGGAGCCTGTGCAAAGGCCCCGGCCCACCAGAAATCCGCGTCCGCCGGCGTTTTTCAGTTTCGATCGAAGTGGGAAAACTGCATGGTGAAGGTGCCCCGGCCCTGGGTGGCCGAGCGAAGGGCGGTGGAGTAGCCGAAGAGGTTGGCCAGGGGGGCGGTGGCCCGAATGATCTGCATGTTCCGCTCGGCCTCGATGGCGGTGATCTTGCCGTGTCGGGAGTTGATGTCGCCGATGACCTCCCCCACGAACTCTTCCGGAACGAAGATCTCCACCTTCATGATCGGGTCCAGAAGAAAGGCGTCCCCCTCCATCATCGCCTGCTTGCAGGCCATGGAGGCGCTGACCCGGAAGGCCAGTTCGGTCCCCAGAGACTCCTTGAATGATCCGCCGATCAGAACCGCCTTCACATCCACCACCGGGTATCCCATGTTGGGTCCGCTCTCCAGGGATTCCATCACCCCCTTTTCGATGGCCGGAATGAAGACCGCCGGAATCGTCTCTTCGGAAACCTCGGACCGGAAGAGATTGCCCTCGCCCCGGTTCCTGGGGCTGAGGCGCAGGCGCACCTCCCCGAACTGGTGCTGGCCGGCCACATCCTTGTCGAAAACCGATTCCGCCTCCACCCTCTTGCCGAGGGCTTCCCGATACACCACCTGGGGTTTTCCCACGTTGACGCTGGTGTTGAACTCCCGAATCATGCGGCTGATGATGATCTCCAGGTGCAGCTCCCCCATCCCCGAGAGAATGGTCTGGCCGGTGTCTTCATCGGTGCGGACCTTGAGGGTGGGGTCCTCGTCCAGAAACTTGGCCAGCACCTGTTCCAGTTTTTCCTGGTCCGAATGGGTCTTGGGTTCGATGGCCAGGGAGATGACCGGTTCATAAAAATCGATCCGCTCCAGCATCAACGGTCGGCCCGGGGTACACAGGGTATCGCCGGTGGAGGCATCTTTGAGGCCCATCAGCCCCACGATGCTGCCCGGCCCGGCCTCGTCCAGCCGCTCCCGCTTGTTGGCATGAAGCCGCAGGATGCGCGAGAGCTTTTCCTTCTTTCCGAGGGAGGTATTGAAGACCTCCCCGCCGGCGGTCAGTTTGCCGCCGTAGACCCGGGCGAAACAGAGCTTTCGACCCTCCCACATGGAGACCTTGAAAATCAGCGCCGAGAGAGGGTCGTTCTTTTTGGGCAGGCAGGTCACCTTTTCACCGGTTTCCGGATGGGTCCCCTGAATGGCGCGCACCTCGGTGGGGCTGGGCAGATAGTCGGCCACCGCATCCAATAGAGGCTGAATCCCCTTGTTTCGCAGGGCCGACCCGCACAAGACCGGGACCAGCTTCATGCCGATCGTTGCACGGCGGATGGCAGCGGTGAGCATCTCTTCGGTGACCGGCTCTTCGGCCAGATAGGTCTCCATGAGGGCGTCGTCCACCTCGGCCACGGTCTCGATCAGCTTTTCCCGGTATTCTTCGGCCTCCTCCAGACGGTCTTCGGGGATGTCTTCGGTGGAAAAGGTGGCCCCCAGGTCGTCGTCATGCCAGCGGACCTGCTTCATGCAAAGCAGGTCGATCACCCCGGCGAAGCTGTCCTCGACCCCCACCGGCAGCTGAAGAATGACCGGTTTGGCGTTCAGCCGCTCCCGGATCATCTGAATCGCCCGAAAATAATCGGCCCCGATCCGGTCCATCTTGTTGACGAAGGCCATCTTGGGCACATGGTATTTGTCGGCCTGGCGCCAGACCGTCTCCGACTGGGGCTCCACCCCGCCCACCGCGCAGAAGACCCCCACGGCCCCGTCCAGCACCCGCAGGGATCGTTCGACTTCGATCGTGAAATCGACATGGCCCGGGGTGTCGATGAGCTGAAATTCATGGTCCTTCCACTGGCAGAAGGTCACCGCAGAGGTGATGGTGATGCCCCGCTCCTGTTCGTCGGTCATCCAGTCCATCACCGCTTCGCCGTCGTGTACCTCTCCGATTTTGTGGGACCGGCCGGTATAGTAGAGGATTCGCTCGGTGACGGTGGTTTTGCCGGCATCGATATGGGCGATGATGCCGATATTTCGTAGATTTTCTAATGAATCCTTTTTTTTCATCGCATTCACTGTCTGTTGAATTGGATTTAATGGGGAAAAAATTGAATAGTCCGGGCGGTGTTCACCCTGCCCATTTCAGATTGATCGGCATCGGTCCATGGCGCCGGCCCCGGTTCGGGGCAAGCGTATTCTATTAATTGAAACCGTCCGCCGTGTCAAGAAGGGGAAATTTCAGGAGATTTGTTTCAGATAATCCGCATACACCTTCCGGTCGTCCTCGGAAAACAGAACAAAATAGACCTTTTCAATGGAAGGATGTTCTTCCAGAAACCGGGCCGTGGTATCCACGGCGATGCGGCAGGCATCCGCGATCGGATAGCCGTAGACGCCGCAGCTGACGGCCGGAAAGGCGATGGTCTGGACGCCGTGGTCCACGGCCAGCTGAAGGCTGTTTTGGTAACAGGAGGCCAACAGGGTGCTGTCCCGGAGACGTCCGCCGTAAACCGGGCCCACGGTGTGAATCACATGCTTGGCCGGCAGATTATAGCCCTTGGTGAGTCGTGCTTCGCCGGTGGGGCAGCCGCCGATGGTTTTGCATTCGGCCAGCAGCTCGGGCCCCGCGGCCCGGTGAATGGCGCCGTCCACCCCGCCGCCGCCCAGCAGGGACGTATTGGCCGCGTTGACGACGGCATCCACGTCCATTTTGGTGATGTCTCCCTGGACCACTTCCATCCGGTCCAATATCGATGGCTTCATTTCTCCTCCCTGGTTTGTCGTCCCCTCGCCCCGGTATTTTAACCGGGCCGGGGAATGTCAGCTGAGCCGATGTCCGGATTCTGACCGGTTTCAGAGGTCGTAAAGGGTTTCGTCCCGATAGGGTTCGACCCGCCTCGCCCTTCCGGCGCCGCCTTTTTTGCCGCCGGGCATCAGAAAAGGGTCTTCCGATTCCAGCAGATCCCCCATCTCCGCTTCGATCTGATCGGGGTCTTCGCCCCGCTCCATGCGGGCCAGGGCCTCTTCCATGCCGCCACCCATCTGAAGCCCGGTCATGTCCGAGAGCTTGCGCATGAGCTGGGCCGCCTGTTTGGGATCATCCTCGTTGATCTTGTCGGCCTCTTTGGCCAGCACCTGCATGGCCTGCTCCATTTTGGACTCGTCAAAGGGCAGATCCTCCATATCCCCTTCTTCTTTGGCCTTTCCGGTGAAGGCAAATCTGGATACCTGCCGGGACAGGGCCGGGTTTTCGCATTTGGGGCACGGGGGCAGGGTATCGGTATCGATCCGTTTAGAAAAAAAATTATAAATGGTATGGCAGTCCTGACAATAGAATTCATAAATCGGCATGGCGACTCCTTTTGCACGGCAATGGGTTCGACGGTATTGTGGAGGGAATCGGCCCCAAAAGGAAAAGCTTGACTCCCCCCTATCGGCTCTGGTATTTTGCACATTTTCAAATGCTTAAAAAATATACCACATGGATTCTGGATGTCAAAAAAAAACGCATGACCCCCACGGTTGAACCGCTCCATGAACCCGCTCGACATTCTGATGTGCATCATACTGGGCTACTGCCTGATCATGGGTTTTTTTCGAGGCTTCGTGGGGGAGGTGACTGCGCTGGCCGGTGTCGGCGGCGGGCTGTATCTGGGCTATACCTATTATGAACAGGCCGCCGGGTTTTTGAGCCGCTGGCTGAGTGATCCCGCCTACCTTCATATTCTCGGATTTATGGCGATTTTCTGCGGGTGCATGATGACCGCCGGGCTGCTGGGGTTTTTGTTCCGGTATCTGATCAAGGCGGCTTTCGGGGCCTGGTTCGACCGGGTCTCCGGGATCGGGTTCGGCGCGGTCAAGGGGCTTCTTTTCGTATCCATCCTGCTGGGGGTGCTGATCACCTTTTTGCCCGAGGATGTGCCGGTGATTCGAAATTCCCTGCTGGCCCCCCATGTGGCCCGGATCTCCGAAGCCCTCATCGACATGGCCCCGCCGGAGATGAAACAAAAATTCGAGAACAAATCCGATACCTTCAAAAAGCGGTGGCGACAGGTCGCCGGAACCACCTGACAGGAGCTGCGTGAATCAAAACCGGGAATTCAAGAATATCGACGGGCTGATGCGGCTGATTCAGACCCTGCGCGGAGAAGAGGGGTGCCCCTGGGACAAAAAACAGACCCCCGAAACCATGGCCCTCTACCTGATCGAAGAGGTCTATGAGCTGGCCGACGCCATCGATTCGGGGGATCCCGAGGTGGTGCGGGAGGAGCTGGGGGATGTGCTCTTTCAGGTCCTGTTTATCGCCCATCTGTTTCAGGAAAAAAGCGAATTCGATATCGAGGAGGCGGCTGCGGCCAGTCTGGAGAAGATGGTCCGGCGCCATCCCCATGTCTTCGGCGACGGCCATGTGGACGGCGCCGAGGATGTGCGGCGGCAGTGGCATCAGATCAAAAAGGAAGAAAAGGCGCAAAAGGGGGGCCGCGGCAACGGCTCCCTCCTCGATTCGGTGCCGACGGGGCTGCCGGCCCTGATGCGGGCCCACCGAATCTCCGAACGGGCCGCCCGCACCGGGTTCGACTGGAATGATCTGGCCGGGGTGATGCACCAGGCGGAGCTGGAATGGGCGGAGCTGAAGGAGGCTTTGGGGAAAAACGGCGAATCCGACATCGACCGGGAGGCGATCTCTCTGGAATTCGGGGATGTGCTGTTTACCCTGGTCAATGTGGCCCGATTCGCCAAGGTGCATCCGGAGGCGGCCCTGAGCGGGTCCACCCGGAAATTCGAGAAGCGGTTCAAGTATATGGAAGCGGCCGCCGAAAAACAGGGGCGGACCATTGAAGATGCCGACCGGGAAGAGATGGATCGAATGTGGAAGGATGCCAAACAGGCGGTGGATGCGGCCGATGCGGACGCTTCCGGCGAAGAATCGAAACCGAACAGCAGCAGGCGGGACGATAGATGATAGCGATTGTCGATTACGATGCGGGCAATTTGACCAGCGTGGCCCGGGCCATGGCCCATCTGGGGTACGACTGCGACATCACCAGAGACGAAAACCGAATCCGGAATGCCGAGCGGGTGATTTTCCCCGGGGTCGGGGCGGCCGGATCGGCCATGGCGAGCCTGCGGCGGCTGGGGCTGGACCGGGCGATTCAGGAGACCTTTGCCTCGGGCAGACCTCTGTTGGGGATCTGCCTCGGCACCCAGATCATCATGGGGTTCAGCGAAGAGGACGGCGGCACCGACTGCCTGGGAGTCGTCGACGGCCGGACCCGGCTGTTTTCGAACAAAATGACCGACGCGGCCGGGGCTCATCTGAAGATTCCCCACATGGGGTGGAACCGGATTCGGCTCAGCGGGTCTCATCCGGTGCTGGACGGAATCACGGACGGAGACGAGTTCTACTTCGTCCACAGCTACTATCCCGATCCGGACCATGAAGACCAGGTGATCGGCCGCACCGAACACGGCATTCTCTTTGCCTCGGTGATCGGCACGGCCAATCTCATCGCCACCCAGTTTCATCCGGAAAAGAGCGGGCGGCCCGGATTAACCCTCCTCAAAAATTTCTGTGAGTGGACCCCATGTTAAGCAAACGGATCATCCCCTGTCTCGACGTTCGGGAAGGCAAGACGACCAAGGGCGTCAAATTCGAAAACAATGTGGATATCGGCGATCCGGTGGAGATGGCCAGGTTCTACTACGAGGCCGGCGCCGACGAGCTGGTGTTTTATGACATCACCGCCTCCCATGAAAAGCGAGGGATCATGATCGAGGTGGTGCGGCGGGTGGCGGAGACGATCTTCATCCCCTTTTCGGTGGGCGGCGGCATTCGCACGAAGGAAGACATGCGGGAGGTGCTGCTGGCCGGGGCCGAAAAGATCAGCGTCAATTCGGCCGCGGTGAAGAATCCGGAGATCATCTCGGAAGGGGCCAAGGCGTTCGGGAGCCAGTGCGTGGTGCTGGGAATGGATGTCAAAGCGGTGGACAAAAGCGAGAAGATCCCCTCGGGCTACGAGATCGTCATCAACGGGGGCCGGACCTACATGGGGATGGACGCCCTGGAATGGGCCAGGCGGGGCCAGGAGCTGGGGGCGGGGGAGATCTGCCTCAACTCCATCGATGCCGACGGCACCCGGGAAGGATACGAACTCACCTTGACCGAACTGATCTCCGAGAACGTCGACATTCCGGTGATCGCCTCCGGCGGGGCCGGAAAGCCCGAGCATCTGGCGGATGTTCTCACGCAGGGCAGGGCGGATGCGGCCCTGATCGCCTCCATGACCCACTATGGTCATTATACGGTGGCGGAGATCAAGTCTTTTCTGGATTCGGCGGGGATTAAGGTGCGGATGAGCTGGTGAGGGCCTGATGTATGAAAAAATTTAACCGTGCAGCTGCGATTACCGAAAGGGATCAGGCCTTATCCATTCTTGACTCAAGTTTAAACCGCTTAGCGAGCGTGTATCAAAGATGCTATCAATCCAAAGGAAAAGGCGCTTTGTTGGTCTATGCCAGCATTATTATTATGATCCAAAAAATGAAGGGATTATGACCCTCATAACGAGTCATTCCAATGCCACTTTTTCTGTGACCTTCAAGTTTGGTAAAGGGGAAGATTGATTGCAAAATATGAAAGTCCATTGGGATAAGAAAATATATGACGCTATGTCCCCAGAAACTCTCGGTCTTTGTGAGGAAGCCCAAATATGGATATAGCTGCATGAGGATTTGGCATCAAAATATGTAGCTACTTTTCCTCAAATTTACCTCTTCGATCTCCTTGTGATGGGATTGATCTTTAATTTTTTTCTTGTTTTTTATCGTATAGTCAGATACCGAATAACATTTGATCCGCCGACCCCGCATAAGCCAAAGTCGCAAAAGGCGCTTCAGCTCAAAGACGCCCCAGAATTTCAGATCAAACCGGAAGCGGGATGGGGGATAAAATGCAACGAACGAGAAGACTGCGGCTGGAGAGCTTTTTCCACTTTTGCGCTATAATACCGCAATAGATGGAAAATTCGATATGATATAAGATGATATCATGGAAAGTTTCCAGGTATTGCGGCTGTTGGAATGAAATGATTCAATACCATACAGGCATTGAGATAGTTCGCGGGAACAATAGGGTCAGGGCTACGCTCTTGATAATCCAGG
>CAZNLT010000119.1:0-18293 GCA_964573705.1 uncultured Desulfobacterales bacterium | reverse complement strand
ACTGATGATATAAGTCCCGGGCCTTGCCGGCGCGCTCCGGTTTCGGCAGCTTTTTCCGACCGATGATCGCCAGGCGAAAGCGCTCTTTTGGGTCTTCCGGATTCAGCACCATGTAGAAACGCTGAACATCCGATTTCCCTTCCGGGTTCTCTTCTTCGACCCGGGGACGATAGAAAAAATAGATGTTGCCTTTTTCAAGGGTTTTCAACCCGTTGCCGTTTTCAGACATGAACTTGCTCCTTTTCTGTTGTCTGTATGAAATTCATCGGTAAACCGTTTCTAACCTCTCGACATTATCGAAACAGGATCGGAAGAGTGAATAGGGGATTTTATGTAATTGTTTCAAATATTTCTATATATTTTAAAAAGTTCGGAGAAGAAGCCTGTCGAATCCATCGAGTCTCATGCGAGAAGATTAACGAGTTGCTTTTGAACGCCGATACTGGCATACTGGTCCGGTTGAATAACAGAGAATTTGATCAATCACACCGGTTTTTACGGTTCACTAAATCAGCATCCGGTAAAAACCCCGCGCAAGGTTTACTGAAAAGATGATGGAAGAAAAGCACATCCTGACCATGCTGGTGGAAAACGAGCCCGGCGTAACCGCCCGAATCACCAGCCTGTTTGCCGGAAGAGGGTATAACATCGAGAGCATCTGCGGGGCGCCCACCGCCGATCCCGCGCTTTCGAGGATTACCATCACCACCCGCACCAACCCGCCTCAGCTGGAGCAGATCATGAAAAACATTCGTCGGCTGGTGAATGTGATCAAGCTGCGGGATATGACGGGTGAAGCGGCGGTCAAGCGGGAACTGGCCTTGATCTGTGTTCAGGCCAAACCCAAACACAAGGCGGAAATTCTTCGCATTGTCGACACCTTCCGCGCCAAGGTGGTGGATACCGGCGCGGAGCACTACATCATCGAGGTGGTGGGAAGAGAGGAAAAGGTGAATGCCATGATTGCTCTTCTGGAGCCGATGGGCATCAAGAAACTGACCCGTTCCGGTGTCCTGGCCCTCTATCGCGAACCCGATTGACGGAAGGGACCCGGCCCCGATCGGCTGCCCCCTTCCGTCCTTTCATCGCCCGCATTCAAACGGGTATTCTTTTTTTGAAATCCTATTTCTTGTCCCGGGTGGGCGGCGCCATGAATTCCGGCCCCACCGGGTCCTTGATGGTTTCTTCCAGTATCTTATCGATCTCCTTCTTGGCGGCGCCGTTGAGATTCCAGCCCACCACTTGCCGGACCGGCTTCATCTGTTCCGGCTTTCGCCCGCCCCAGAGGGCGATCTCGACCCCCTGATCCAGCACCCATCGAACCGCCAGCGGCAGCAGGTCTTTGTTGAAGCGGTCCTTGGCCAGCTCCTCAAGCTTGGCGGTTGCGGCCAGATACTGGTCGAAGCGCTCTCCCTGAAATTTGGGATCATACTGGCGCAGGTCGTCGCCCTTGAACTCCCGGTCTTTGGACATCTTGCCCGACAGCATTCCCCGGCAGAGGGCGCCGTAGGTCATGAGAGCGATGTTGTGGTCGTGGCAATATTCCTTTTCTTCTCCTTCGATCTGCCGCTCGAAAATATTGTATGGCGGTTGGCTCAGATGCAGGGGCGCCGATTTTCGAAATTCCTTCATCTGACCCGGTGAGTAGTTGCTGACCCCGATGGACCGGATTTTTCCGCTGTTGAAAAGTTCCCCCATGGTTTCAGCGGTCGCCTCGATGGGGACCAAGGGGTCCGGCCAATGGACAAAGTAGATGTCGATGTAGTCGGTCTTCAACCGGCGAAGGGAATCGTCGATCTCCTTCAGAATGCGATCGCGGGTGGAATTGCGGAAGGCCTTTCCGTCTTCCCATTCCAGGGTGGCCTTCGTGGAGATGAAGAGCTTGTCCCGGCCGCCGTACTCCTGAACCGCTTTCCCGACGATCTCTTCGGAACGGCCGAAACCGTAAACCGGCGCGGTGTCGATCACGGTGATGCCTTCATCCAGAGCGGCATGAATCGTCTTGATCGATTCCTTCTCATCGGAGCCGCCCCACATCCACCCGCCGATCGCCCAGGTGCCCAGGGCGATGCGCGAGACGTTCATGTCGGTGCCGGGGATTTGGGTGTATTCCATGGTGGTTCCTCCTTTTTTGATAAAATCATTGAAGTCCCTCCGTTCTGTGGCTCGCAGCATTGTAAAATCGCCTTACGGAGGAAAAAGGAAACAAGCGTTCAATCCTACCTGCCAATATTATTTTAGGGGCAAAGGGGAACCATGTAAATAAGGTAAAATCCGTAGATCCAAATCAATCTTGACAGAATAACTAGTTTATATTTAAATTTATTGGAAAATTAACTAGGTAATAATGGCAATAAAATGATTAAAGAGATATTTGAACTGCAAAATCCATGGCGTTCTCGTGTTTTCAGACCGAAGCTGAAGGACAGAAGTATTCTGAAAATCCTAGTGAAAAATTTGGATAACCGAAAAATACTGGGTCTGATCGGTAGCCGACAGGTTGGAAAAAGTTCGCTCATGTATCTCATCATTGAACATCTTTTCCAGAAGGAGGTTGGTGCCAATCATATTCTTTACTTCAATCTGGACGATCTCAAACTTCACGATCTGTTTAAGAACTTGCCGGATTTCATCCGGTTCATACAACCGGGCGAAAGCAAAAAATATATCTTTATTGATGAAATTCAGCGGTTGATCAATCCCGGCCTTTTTTTGAAAGAAATTTATGATCTTAATTTGAATATCAAAATAATATATTCAGGGTCTTCCCAACTTGAAATCAAATCGAAATTGCGGGAACACCTGGTAGGGAGAGCGCGGCAATTCGAAATCCACCGTCTATCCTTCTCGGAATACATCGAGTTCAATCGGCCCATCCCTCCAGAGGAAGCGTTGGAGCAGATGTTGGTGTTTGGGTCTTATCCTGAAGTATCTCTTGAAACAAACGGATTAGATAAGCAGTTGGCACTTAAAGATATTTATCAAAGTTATGTTCAAAAAGATTTGATCGATTTCCTGAAAGTCGACAACATTGATGCTTTTAATAAGTTGCTGGTTCTTTTATCCAATCAAATCGGAAGTCTTCTGGTTATGGATCACTTGGCCAACGCTTTGAAAATTTCCCGTGCGGATGCCGAAAAGTATATCTCGGTACTTGAACAGACCTTTGTAATCAAACGGATCTACCCTTTTCACAAAAACTACAAGAAAGAGATCACCAAAACTCCGAAAATATACTTTATGGATTTAGGAATGAGAAATTTTGCTATCAACAATTTCAACGATCTCACTTTACGGAACGACCCGGGTGTATTGTTCGAAAACTTCATTTTACTGGAACTCCTTAAGAATGACTGGTACTCCCTGAACCGAATCAACCACTGGCGCACAACCAACCAGACCGAAATTGATTTTTTTGTCACCCGGGGTAATGCCACCCAAGCCATCGAGGTGAAGTGGGGAAGAGACACAACTCCCAAAAGCTTTAAAACCATACATCGGTATTATCCGGAGATTGAGACGCGGGTTGTAACGAAAAATGGCTTTTTGGAGCGGGATCACTGTCTTGAGGATATTTTCGGTTAAAAAAGGCGATCTTTGTGTAAACTTTTTTTAATCGCAAAGGCCGAACCCGCCTGGATTTTCACCAGACGATTTTCAATCTACAGGAAACGCCCCATTTTCTCCCCCTCGAATTATTCGTAAAATACTCAGTGAACAGGTATCTTGTAACACTGAATTTTAAAGAAGAAAGGAGGAAAAAATGGCGCAGGAAACCAACATGGTGGAGAAGTTGTCGAATATGTCGACCAGCATCTTTTTACTGATCGTCGGATTGATCTTTTTGATCATCAATTTTACGGTGTTTCCGGTGTTCGGATTTATTCTGGGAGTTCTGTTTATAGGGGCCGGAATCTTTTTTATGGTCAAAGCCCGGAAGAAACTCTCCCAGGGCGTTTGACCGGTATCGGTTGAAGCGGGAGTCAGGGGGATTTGGGGGAGACGGATGTGTTTATGGACTGATCAAGAAAAATTCCGGGAATGCAGCCTGTGATTTTCATTTCCTCCTAAATCCCCGTTCCATTTGAAACGGCCGGCGCCCAAAACAAGTATCTGGTGCCTTTCTACCCGGGGATGTCGGGACAGGTACCCTTCTATCTGGCTGGAGTCCCACACGTAATGGGTTTTCCGTCCGGACTTTCTCTCTTCCAATATCTTTTCTATGTTTTTCCTTCTCAAAACAGCGTCTCCCTTCCTTGAGTGTTTAAAAACGTCCTTTCAGGCTATAATGAAAACTATATGCTTTCAATCGGGAAAACCCTGATTTTGTACTTCGAAATCTATGATTTACCAGCGGTGAGGGGGGGGCTGAAGCCCCCGGCTGAAATTGAGTAAAGCCCCTTTGAAGGGGGCTTGGAAGATGGAGAACTCAGAACCTGTTTTAGCGGTTCCATTTTACATGTCCCACTTTTTTCGAATGTACTCCGTGATCGCCACGGCATTGTTCCGCTCGGCGTCTTTGGCGCCGTAAACCAGGGTCACCCGACCGCCCCCGGCGATCTCCTCCAGCTTTTCCAGGGCGTCGTTTTTGTTGTCCAGTTCGGAAAAATAGCTGCGTTTGAACCGCTTCCATTTTTTCGGATCATGGTCGAATCCATGGTTTACCTCTTTCCCTTCATATCGGCGATATGTTCTTTGATTTTGATGACGCTGTCCGGGTTCAGGGAGATGGAGTCGATCCCGGATTCCACCAGAAACTCGGCAAACTCGGGGTAATCGCTGGGGGCCTGTCCGCAGATCCCCACCTTGCAGTCGGCCTGATGCGCGGTCTGAATCAGGTCGTAAACCGCTCGTTTGACCGCCTCGTTTCGCTCGTCGAACAGATCGGACAGAATGGAGGAGTCCCGGTCCACCCCCAGCACCAGCTGGGTGAGGTCGTTGGACCCGACGGAAAACCCGTCGAAACGCTCCGCAAATGCATCGGCCAGAATGACATTGGAGGGGATTTCGCACATGACATAGACTTCCAGGTCCTGTTTGCCCCGTTCCAGGCCGAAATCGGCCATGACTTCGAGAACCCGGTCGGCCTCTTCCAGGGTACGGCAGAAAGGGATCATGACAATCACGTTGGAAAGCCCGATCTCTTCCCGCACCTTATGAACGGCCCGGCATTCCAGGCCGAATCCTTCCCGGTATTCGTCGCTGTAGTAGCGGGATGCGCCGCGAAACCCCAGCATCGGGTTGGCCTCTTCCGGTTCGTAAAGATATCCGCCGATCAGATCGGCGTATTCATTGGTTTTGAAATCGCTCATTCGGACGATGACCGGCTTGGGATACCGGGAGGCGGCGATCTTGGCGATGCCCCGGGCGAGATGGTCCACGAAATAGTCGGTTTTGTTCTCGTATCCCCGGGTCAGTTCTTTTATTTCATCGATGACGTCATCGTCTTCGAGGTCCTCGAAATCGACCAGGGCCATGGGATGGATTTTGATGATGTTGTTGATGATGAACTCCATTCGGGCCAGGCCGATGCCGTCGGCCGGCAGCCGCCACCAGCGAAAGGCGGCCGGCGGACTGGCGATGTTCATCATGATCCGGGTGTCGGTCTCGGGGATCCCCTCCAGGTCGATCTCTTCTTCCTCATAATCGAGAATCCCTTCATAGACATGGCCCTGGTCGCCTTCGGCGCAGGAGAGGGTGATCTCCCGGTCCGAATCGAGAACCTCGGTCCCTTCGCCGGTGCCCACAATGGCGGGAATCCCCAATTCGCGGCTCACGATGGCCGCATGGCAGGTCCGCCCCCCGTGGTCGGTAATGATGCCAGCGGCCCGCTTCATGATGGGGACCCAGTCGGGGTCGGTCATTTCGGTAACCAGAATGGCGTCCTCTTCGAATTGGTCGATCTGTTCGGCGCTCTCGATCTTGCAGACCTTGCCGGCGGCGACGGCGTCGCCGATGGCGAGACCGGAAATCAGTCTTTGGCCGGTTTCCTGAAGGGAATAGGTCTTGAGGGTTTGGGCGCTCTTCTGGGAATGGACCGTCTCCGGCCGGGCCTGAACGATATACAGATCCCCGGAATCGCCGTCCTTGGCCCATTCCATATCCATCGGCTTGCCGTAATGTTTTTCGATCACCACCGCCCATCGGGCCAGCTGAAGGATCTCCTCATCTTTCAGCACAAACGAAAGGCGCTCTTTTTTGGGGGTGTCGATATTCTTGGTGGTCTCGCTGCCGCCTTTGGCATACACCATCTTTTTTTCTTTGGCGCCCAGCGTCTTTTCAATCAGCGGTTTGAAATCCCTGTTTTCGAGAAGGGGTTTGAAGACCTGGTATTCGTCCGGGGTGACCGTCCCCTGAACCACGTTTTCGCCCAGGCCCCAGGCGGCGTTGATGACCACCACATCCGGAAAACCGGTGTCGGTGTCGATGGAAAACATCACCCCGGAGCCGCTCTTGTCCGAACGGACCATTTCCTGAACCCCCACTGAGAGGGCCACCTCCATGTGGTCGAACCCCTGTTCCTCCCGGTAGGAAATGGCCCGGTCGGTAAACAGAGATGCGTAACACTTTCGGCAGGCGTCCATCAAATCTTCTTCTCCGGAGATGTTCAGAAATGTTTCCTGCTGGCCCGCGAAACTGGCTTCGGGCAGGTCTTCGGCCGTGGCGCTGCTTCGAACGGCGGTGTCCACGTCGGATGTATCGCACCGCTTGCTCAGCTCCCGATAGGCTTCTTCGATGGCCGTTTGAATGTCTTCCGGGAATTTCCCTTTTTTAAAGAGGCTTCGAATGGATTTGCCCACCTCTTCGAGGGGTTTGCTTTCATTTTTCATCTCGCCGAGCAGCGATTCTATCTGGTCGGAAAGGTCATTGGCGGATAGAAATTCCCGGTAGGCCCGGGCGGTGGTGGCGAACCCGTCCGGGACCCGCACCCCTTCTTCCTTGAGATTGGCGATCATTTCTCCCATGGAGGCGTTTTTTCCGCCCACCCGGGATACATCATCTGAATCGAGGTCCTCGAACCATCGAATATAGGCATCATTGTTTCCCATGTCGGATTCTCCTGAATGCGTGTATTGATCATGCTGAACGGATCATTTTCTTCGGAATCGGAATTCGGCCGGGATGCACGTCATCCGGTTAATTAGAGGATGTCGGGCCGTACGTGAAATCGAGTAAATTGACCACCTTTTCGGCGCCGGCTTCCCGGGCGTTTTGAACGGCCAGATTCAATTCCCGAATACTGGTGACATTTCCGGCCAGGGTGACAACCCCGTCTTCCACGGTGACGATGATGGCGTCCGCGTTCAAATACGGACTCCAGCGAAGCTCGGAGATCACATTTTCTTTCAATTCCCGGTCGTTTTCCACAATATCATCGCTTTCCGGCTCGGCTTCATCTGAAATATCGATGTTGTTGTCCACCGCCACCACCCCTTTCACTCCCGAGACGACCTCTTCGGCCCGGGCCGCTTCATAGCGGGAGTCGACCGCCCCGTACAGATACGCCTTTGCATTTTTCACATCGATGACCAGATCCAACCGATGTACATCGGAGCTGCGTTTCAGGGCTTTCTGAATGCGGTTTTCAAGGGTGTCGTCTTCGGCGATTCGCTCCGGACGAACCCGAAGGAAGTTTCTGACCCGCCGCACCCCTACCGTATTTTCCGCATCCCGGGCCGCGGCCCGTTTGGCCTCCAGGTTGTCTACCACCCCGGTGAGGGTGACCCCCCCGTCTTCCACCATGGGGGTTACATTGAAGGATTTGACCCGGGGGTCGTTTCGAAATGCGGTCTTCAAAGCGGATTCGATCTTTTCGTCTTCGGCCGCCTGAAATTCGGAATCCTTCCGCATTTGATCTCTCAGCAGCCAGTTGACCGTCAGTTTTTCGGAATCCACCGCCTCGACCCCGACCACTCGGGCTTTGTTCAAAGCCCGGGTTTTTTCCAGAAGGCTTCCCACGGCGCCGGACAATTCCACCACCCGGTCTTTGACGGCGACATCGATCAGGGCGTCGTCGATCCAGAGGTCCCAGGCCAGCCGCTCCTGAATTTCCTGGCGGATTTCTCTGTCGGGCCGTTGGGTTCGGCTTTCCACATCCAGATTATTGGTGAATTTTTCGACCCCGCGAACCCCTTTGACGACCTTTCCGACCAGGCGTTTTTCCGCCCAGGAATCGACATCTCCGGTCAGGGTGACGGCTCCGTTCCGAACCTGAACCTCGACCTCGAAAGCTTCGGCGGCCGGGTCTATGGCCAGCGCTTCGCGGATGTCGGCCTTGAGCAGCGCATCTTCCCGATCTTCGGCCTGAATGTCGATTTTGTTGACCACCGCGCGGACCCCGCGAATGGATTCCGCCACTTCCCCGGCCCGCTCACCGGCCAGGAGATTGTCCACCGTTCCGTCGAGAATCGCCGTCTCTTTCTCGACATTCACTTGGATCAAATGGGCCGGCGCCCCCCGTGCATGTTTCAACTGAGTTCGAATGGCGCGTTCAATCTCCGCGGGCGTCAGATCTTGGGCGGATACCGGTACTGAAAACAATAAAATGGAAAGTATAATAATGAATGTGGAGCCGGAGCGACCTGCCTCAAAAAAATTTCTGTTCCGCCTCATGCCGAAAAGCCTCCTTTTGTATTTGGGATTTAGTCATGGAAGAGCGCTAGAGGTGTGGACTCATTGGAATATAATGGAAGGCCCTCCCCTGTTTCACTGCGAAAATTTTAAAATATTGGCGTATTAAAGCTGTCACATCAGCGGCCTTGGGTAAATAAGGCAAATTCAGTATTTTGGATTTTGAACCATAATGAGACCCGTTCAAACCGGTTGCGCGGTAGAAAAGAAAACAGCGAAATGGGTGGGAGGTCGGGCAAATACAGAGTTTTTCAGGAATACTTACTGAATACACCCCATACCAATATACCGGCTCAGCCTCTAATATCCTTTGCCATGCTACAACAACCGGGTGTAAGGAGGGCCTGAAATGGCTAAAAAATTTAGGGTGGTGGTTGCTGAAGACCATACCATTCTGCGAGAGGGATTGGTCACGCTTCTCGATTCTCTTAATGATATAGAGGTCGTAGGCCAGGCCGAAGACGGTCTCAAGGCGATTCGTGCCGTGGAGAAACATACCCCCGATCTTTTGATGATCGACCTGTCCATGCCCAAAATGAACGGCATCGCCGCGATAAAGGATATCAAGAGCCGATACCCGGACACCAAAATCCTGGTGCTCACCGTCCATAAATCCGAGTCCTATATTCTGGAAACCTTTCAGGCGGGGGCGGACGGGTATTGCCTCAAGTATGCCAATTACGACGAACTACAGATGGCAATCCGTCATGTGCTGTCTGGCAAGCCCTATCTGAGCCCGGATGTGTCTGAGAAGGTGTTGGAAGGATATCTGGAGGGTCGGAAAACGATGAAAGAGAATACTACGTGGGAGAATTTAACCCAGCGGGAAAAAGAGATTTTGAAACTGGTGGGTGAAGGCAACACCAACAAGCAAATTGCTGAGTATCTCTTTATAAGCGTCAAGACGGTGGACAAGCATCGCGCCAACCTTATGAAAAAGCTCGATATTCATAACGCGGCCAAGTTGACCGCCTATGCCATTGAGCGAGGGCTGGTTACGCGTTAAGAGTGGCTCTTCACCCAACGGCATAGGGTTCGTTTATTTTCTTTTTAAGTTCTCCTTTTTCTCAGTTTATCTAACCTTTCTCCTACCGCTCGACCGATACCGGAAAGAGGTGTGTCTTCGGACCGGAACCGGCTGGGGAATGTGGACCAGGGCTTTGCGAATGTTTTCCACCAGCAGCAGCATCGCCGCCGGCAAGGCTCCCAACAGCCCGATGATCGGCAGGTTTCCCGCCGTTCCGCTCCACATATCGGCAACAAACAACATAAAGACGGCAAATCCCGCCCGGAATCCGAGGATTGCTTTCAGTTTTTGTTCGACATTCTTCATTATTTCTCCTTTCACTTAAAAAATTACAACATCAGACGCTTGCCTCAAGTACCTCATAGGATAGAACCGACAACATTCAGGGTCCATAGTTCAAATTACTTATTCGACCTATAGAATCACCCCATTGTCATCAGTGCGCCTCTTTATCCGGTTCCACAATAAAGGTCACGGCGTCTACACCGGTGTTGCCGGCGCTGGAGTCGACGGCATATACCACCGCCTCATACGTCCCCGGCTCCCGGGCCGTGAATTCTCCTTCGAACAGGCTGGTTTGGCCGGCATATTGGAGATCGAGGGCGCCTTCGGACTGGCCGTCTTTCTTAATCAGAGCCTTGATTTCATAATCTTCCGGCGCCCAGAGACCGCCCGGCTCGATTCCGCATCCGCACATCAGGGTGATATTGGCCTTGATTTTAAACCTCCGGGGGGCTCCCCTGACTTTGATATGGGTCGGCGGCTGAATCACATCCACCACCAGACCGTGGAGACTCATCACCAGGGCGTCTCCCTGGTCGATGCTTTTTCCCGGAATCAGCCACAGCGTCTGAGAAACGGTATTGGCCGACTGCCTCTGAGCCCGCGGGCCGTAAACCGTGATTTTCACATAGGTGGGTTTGTCGATATTCAAAGTGGCGGCAAATTTGGCGGAGTCCTGATCGGAAATCGGAACCCCCTGCTTTCGGGATTCTTCCATGATTTTTTCTGTGTCCCCGGTGGACCCGCTGGTTATTCCTTCGGCCAGAAGCTTTCCGGTAAACACCTCAATTGTGGGAGAAGGGCAAATACATAAAAGACCGTATTGAATTCCGTTGGCGATATTCATAAGGTCATCAAGTATTTTACCGATTCAATCCGCCGTGAATGATTTTTTTATCAATGATGTCGACACATGTTTTTTCGTCGGCGGCGGAATCGTCTGACATTTTAAATTAAAAGGAAGGAATACAAAGAATTATGAAAGAAATGACCCAACAGAATATGATCAATGCATTCGGCGGGGAAAGCATGGCGAACATGCGGTATCGGCATTTTGCCGAAAAGGCGAAAAAAGAAGGTTTTCCCCATGTGGCCCGTCTGTTCAATGCGATTTCCCATGCGGAGTATATCCATGCGGGGGATCACTACCAGGTCATTTCCCATCTCAAAGACGGCTTTGTCGCCAACAGCAAGGGGACGTTCGGCCCCGGCGACACCAAAAAAAACCTGGATCTGTCCATTGCGGGGGAGACATTCGAAATCGAGGAGATGTATCCGACCTACATGGAAACCGCCAAATTCCAGGAAGAAAACAACGCCTACCGGAGTTTTGAATGGTCCTACAAAACGGAGATCAAACACAAGGAATTGTTTGAAAAGGCGCGCAGCGCCGTCGAAAACGGAAAGGATATGGATCTCGGAGACGTTCAGGTATGCGAAGTCTGCGGGTATACCCTGGAAGGGGATGCGCCGGACCCGTGCCCGGTATGCGGCGCCAAGAAGGAAAAATTCACGGCGTTTAAATAGTGCGGTGCCGTTGAGGTAATTTCACTCACCCAAAAGGGGCGAAGCGAAGGTTTTTTTCATGCTTCGCCCCTTTTTTCGCTCAAACTCAGGGGCGGCCTATGCCGGCCTGCTTCAAGGTCCTTTTTACGGTATCGGTAATGTCCTCCGGTTTGGCTGTTTTTTTGGAGAAGAAGTATTCCACCCCTTGGTTTTCAGCCGCTTCCCGGTATTCGGGTGAATCCATGGCGGAGATGACGATGATATGCACTTCGGGATGATGATTCTTCAGGATTTTGGCGATATCGAGGCCGTTTTGCCCCGGGAGTTTGACTTCCATAAAAACTAAATTCGGATCTCCTCCGTCCAGCTGCTTTAGTGCGTCTTCTCCGGATTCGGCTTCCAGAATGCGAACTTGGGGGAAACCGTCCGAAAGAATATCTTTCAGGGTATTTCTGAATAGATCGTTTCCTTCTATAATCATGATGGTATACATGACAACCTCATTTCTAAACCGGAATGTGATCAATCAATCATATGCTTGCTCCTTTTTGATCGTCGTTCATCAAACGGAGTCCCGGAAAGCCGGTAGACACTTCCGGGATCTGCTCCTTTTGAGCATTCTGGTTTAAATTTAAGGTATTGAATGAAGAATTGAAATAAAGGGAACCCCTTATATCCCTCCTGAAGCGACATGATTTTACGGAATATCCTGGGAAAAAACACCTGAAAATGGGGGAAACCCCCGATACCGCTGTAAGGGGGTGGGAAAAGTGCAGAAATGGAACTTCTGTTCCGATCTCCGCTTCAGTATCAGGGGGTAGGATTTTTCAAAGCCGTGCAGAACGGGCCGAATCGGGCTTCAGGGATTGGATTCTGAAAAATGCCATTTGGCCCGAATCTTCGTCCCGGCTCCGGGTGCGGACCGCACTTCAAATGAGCCGCCCGAGAGTTCGGTCCGTTCCTTCATGCCTCGAAGACCGAGCCCTCCTCGGCGGTGGTCGCGGTTTTTGTAAAGGTTGTTCAGGTCAAATCCTTCACCGTTGTCTTCCACCGCCATATCGATGGAATTTTCACTTATCTTTAAAACCAATTCGACCTGTGTCGCCCCGCTGTGCTTGGCGATGTTGTTGAGAGATTCCTGCACCAGCCGATACAGCAGAATCTTGATGTTTTCAGGCAGGTTTTCTTCATCTACCTCGACATTCTGATGAACCTGAATGTCGGTGTAGACCTCCTGGTATTCCCGGCAAAAAGAGCGAATCGCCGCGCTGATGCCCAGATCATCCAGAATGGAGGGGTGAAGGTTGCGGGAAATTCTTTGGGTTTCCACAATGATGTTTTGCAGGCGCGTAACGATGTCTTCCAGAACCGGGCCTTCTTTGGGGCGTTCGCCCATCTCGGATATCTTTTTTTCGAGACTGAACTTAATCGCCGACAGCCCCGCGCCGATGCTGTCGTGGAGTTCCTGGGAGATCCGTTTTCGTTCCGTCTCCTGAACCTGAATCAATTTCACCGAGAGATCCCGCAGCCGTTTTTCGGAATGTTTCACCGCTTCCTGGGCTTTTTTCCGGGCGGTGATATCGATGACGGAAGAGAGCCGGCCGATGATCCGGCCTTTGCTGTTGGAAAACCGGGTACTGAAAAGAAGACCCCAGAAGAGCTCCCCGTCGCGTCGAACAAACTGCCGTTCGACCTCATACGGGCTTTCCACCTCGCTCAGCTTTTTCAGAAAAGCGCGGGTCCGCTCTTCGGCCCCTTCCGGAGGCCAGTATTTGTATGGGGGGCGGGAGCCGATCAGTTCCACGGCGGTCCATCCGATCATTTTGCAGAACGACTGGTTGACATAGATGATCTGGCCTTCGGTATCCACCACGATCAGCCCGGATGGAATGGTTTCTTCGATGGTTTTGCGAAAGGCGTGTTCGGATTCGAGCCTTTCCTGAACCTCCTGCCGAAAAGAGACCTGTTGCTGAAGCTCGCGATTGGCTTTGCTCAATTCGGCGGTGCGTTTTTTCACCCGGCGCTCCAGTTCGGATTCGAGCTGTTTATGCACCGAAATGTCGATGATGGCGGTGCGCAGATGGGGTTGGGCTTCGCTCGCCGGCCCGCCCGTTTTTACAGCCGAGGTTTCCAGCTGGGCGTGGAAAATGTCTCCTCCTTTTCGTTTCAACCGAACTTCACACTGCAATCGGGTGCCGGTATCCAGAACCTGGCGGCAATGAAAGGAGAAATTGTTCCGGGAATCCTGGGAAACATAGTCGAAAAATCCCTTTTGAATCAGTTTTTCCAGGTCTTCGTTCAACAATTCCGCGGCCGCCGGGTTCGCCTCCGAAATAGTGCCCCGGGGGTCCAGGCTCAGATAGGCGACAGGGGCCTGCTCATACAATTCGTAGTAGCGGTTCCGTGAAGATTCCAGTTCCGAACGGGCTTTCTGAAGCGCCTCATTCTGGAGTTCAAGCTCTTTCTGACGGCCTTGGATTTCACGGATCACCTGTTCAATATTGTTATCCGGGACTCCCATGCCGGGTCCACCTTCCCGGCGAGCGATCGATTCGGATACATCCTTCAATTTATTTATGAATTCCTGCGGATCGTTTTTCATGAAAATGATTTAATTCCACTTAATCGGTTCGGTCAAGAAAAAAAAGCCACTGTAGTGACAGACGCCTGTTCGAAAACAGTTCAGCGGAAAGGAAAAGGGGGAGGAAGAACATGAATTATGTAGTATCCATTTCTGAAAAAATCAAGAGAATTTATTATCTTTGCCGTCGGCGATGTGGAGACCGGCCTCTGCCGGTCGGCTAAAAACCGCCCGGGCCCGGACATTTCCCGGGCCTTTGTGCAGAATTGATCGATTCATCGTTTTCACCGGCCTCGATTTTACTGAAAATCTAATTTCAATCTAGGGGTTTCTCCCCATATTCATAAAAAAAATCCGCTATTATAATGACTTCCAAACTGGGTAGATGGGAGCGTCAACGGCGCTTCAAGCAGGAATTATTCAAATCCAAATCGATTTAGATTCAAAGGAGGATGAAATCATGATCAAGAAAACGAAACGACAATGGACACCCATTGCAATTCCCCTGGTAATGCTGCTTATTCTGGGAACCCCGACCGGTTCGGCACTCGGCGCCGAAGAGATTACCGATATCGCAATTAGCGACGCCGTGGAAGATGAAATCATAATCGATCCGGCGGTTTCCATCACCGGAATCGATGTCAGCACCGAAAACGGGGTGGTCACCCTGACCGGAACTGTCAATAATATCCTGGCCAAAAAACGGGCCGAAAGCGTTGCTGAAACCATTAAAGGAGTTCGAGCAGTGGTGAACAGCGTGACCGTTGTACCCTCGGCCACGCGCTCGGATATGGAGATTCGGGATGACATACAGGAAGCGCTTTTGGATAATCCGGCCACCGAATCTTATGAGGTAACGGTAAACGTTGAGGACAATGTGGCTACCCTGGAAGGAAACGTCGCCTCCTGGCAGGAACGGGAACTGGCCGGAAAGGTCGCCCGCGGCGTCAGGGGGGTACGGGAGGTCAACAACGACATTGCCGTGAGCTACAAAACCGATCGGACCGATCAGGAAATTAAAGAAGACGTACAGGCGGCATTGAACTGGGACATCCTTGTCGATGACGCCCTCATCAACATCACCGTCAACAACGGTGAAGTGGTCCTCACCGGCGCCGTAGGCAGCGCCGCCGAAAAAAGCGAAGCCATTCGGGATGCATGGGTAGCCGGCGTGACTTCCGTAAACGCTGCCGGACTTAACGTGGAAAGGTGGGCTCGGGACACCGAACTGCGGGCGGACAAATACCGAACCCGAAGTGAAGCGGAAATCAAAGACGCGGTGACCAATGCCCTGATTGCCGACCCGGAGGTGTTTTCCTTCAACATTCGGCCCGAAGTCGAAGGCGGCGTCGTGACGCTGCGCGGCAAAGTGACCAGCCTCAAGTCCCGACGGTCCGCAGCCGAAGCGGTGCGGGATGTGGTCGGTGTGGTCAGCGTCAACAACCGGCTCAAGGTTCGAACCCAAGAACCGTTCACCGACCAGAAGGTGGAGTCCAGGGTGCAAAACGCACTGGTTCGAGATCCCTATGTCGATCGCTATGACATCACGGTGGACGTCATCAACGGCGTGGCCAATCTTTACGGTACCGTGGGTTCTTATTTTGAAAAGGCCCAGGCCGATGATGTCGCGGCCCGGGTAACCGGCGTGGTGGCCGTGGACAACAACATCGCGGTGGAAGACGTCTCTGATCCATACGTCTATGATCCCTACGTAGAGGATTGGCATATCTACGATTACGACTGGTATGACTATCAGCCGGGATATACCTTCGAAAGCGATGCCGAAATCAAGGAAGAAATCGAGAGTGAATTTTTCTGGAGCCCGTTTGTGGACGGAGATGACATCACGGTGACCGTGGAAGACGGCAGAGCCGTTTTGACCGGTAATGTGGATTCCTGGTCTGAATTCAGCGCCGCCACTGAGAATGCCTATGAAGGCGGGGCGACCTGGGTAAGAAACGAACTCGACGTCACAATCTGATCTCGAACGCCGCATCTCGGTATTAACCCGTAATCATCCCCTTAGTGATTACGGGTTCATCCGAGCCTTCTCCTTCTTCTGTCCTTCCTGTTTCCCCCCTCCAAAATAGATAGGGACGGGTCCTCCTGTGATTGCAATTGCGATTCATCAACCCGCAATTTGCCCGGCGTTTTTTCCGGCAAATGTGATATGCTTGGATTTTCCGTTCAGAACATGAAGGTTCTTTCTCAGGATATGAGTTCCGAATGGATAGACATTTCGCAGGGATTGGGTATCGACCATGATCTTTTTCGCACGGCCGCCGTTGTCTTTTAGATAATGAATCAATTCGTATGCGGAACTCCCGTCGAAATCTCCCGAGAGCTTCAGGTAAAGATTGTTCTGTTTTTTTCGGGATGAAATCTGGAAATTAGAAGCCATTCATGATCTCCTTTGCGTGCGCAATCCATTAGACGTTCAAAATCGATCTCCTTTCCGGAAATTGATTTCATTTCCTCATCCGTAGTGGAATGATTCAGTGTTTTCGATCTAATGCCAATAACCGGGCAGGCGCCAGATCTGTTCTTTGGGCAGGGTATTGGAACCGGAACCCGCGCTGTATCCACGTCTTTCATATTCCAGGTCGGATAATTTGGATTCCAGGCGTTTGACCCGCTGCCTCAATTCATTCAATTCCCTGATCAGGGTTTCTTTCGATTTTTCTTGATCCTTCATATCCCCTCCGCTTCTTTACAATTCCATCTGTTCTTCCCCTTGGCACAACTATAGTCGAATTTTTTGTTTTTCCACAATCGGGGGAAACCTGATTTTGCACTTCGTTAAGTATGATTTTTACTAATCTTGACATCAACCGATGTGAGGTGTAGATTATTGGAATAATACCTTATATGCAGAGTCGAACGAGAAAGATCCACGGAAGATCTATCAATAGCTCTGGACTTCGCCGCAGATCTTCTGATCTTCGGTACACAATATTTATTTCGGTTGCAAAAACATTGATTCTGGAGCGTTTTCGGGGTATTCTGATGGAACAGTATCATGGATATCCGGGGCGATATCAACCGAATTTGTGGCGGCCCACCCGGGAATTGTCGGTGACTATCCCCAAAACTCACAAGGTGAAAATTATGCAGTTAAGCATCGGTTGACACGGGTGAACCTGTTGGAAACGAAGCATGGTAAAAGAATATGTTCCTGAAAGAGGCCATTTTCCAGGAAGGAAAAAACCTGGCCGCTTTTGAAAATGTTTTGCGGCAGGTGGTTGCGGGCGAAAATGAAAAGAATCCGTCATAAACCGCCCCAAATGAACCGCCGACCGTCGGGGAAACGATTTTGTCGTTTTAGGCAAGTTTCGAGAAAAGCTGGCTTGAAAAGTTGGAGCGGTTTATGGTGTCCTTGGGTATGAGTGACAAACGGCGGCGCAAGGCAATTGCGGGGCGAACCTGATGGAGCCCAAAAACGGATCGCAATACGCGCAAAACTACGACGTGATCGTCAAATGGCTGGCGGACGCCCTGCGGGGGCAAACCCTTTAGGTCATCGGCGTCCAAACCGGACGGATCGAAGAGGTGTTCGGTTTCGAGCCGGTCGATATCGCGGTCCGGGCCGGGCGCGTCGATGTGATGCTGAGGGACGAGCATGGGAAACTTTTTCACCTTGAAGAGCAGCGAAACCTCTTGTTGTCGGATTTGTACCGGTCTGCGGCGTACCATTTTTTGGGGGCCAAGCAGTGGGGGACGAACATCACTGATATAGTTTTGGCCTCGGGAGACGTGTATTCGGGAGAAAAGGTCGTGACCACCCGCAGCGGCAGATACGAGCCGATCGTGATCGATTTCAGCCAAAGGGACGGCCGAAAGCGGCTGGCGGAAATCCGTCGCATGGTGGAAGAGAGCAATTTCGACAACTGGCTGGAGCTGGTTTTTCTGCCGTTGTGCGGCAGGGAAACCGGCGCGGCCCGGGCCGAAATGGTGGAGCGGGTCATCCGATTCGAAACCGAGCTGTTTCACGCCAAGCGGCTGTCGGCCAAAATTCTGGCCGCCACGCTCGTCATGTCCAATAAATTGATCGACAAAGAACGGATCAAGGAATTGTGGGAGGAGATTAAAATGTTGGATGTTCTTGAAGTGGCGAGAGAAAAAGGCATGGAGGAAGGGAAGACTCTAGGCGCGGTGGAAAACAGTCACAAGCTGTTATTGAGCGCGATATCTGAAAAATTCGGATTTATGCCGCCCAGAATCGCCGACCAGATCAGAAAAATCGAAAATCAAGACACCCTCCACGAT
>CAZNLT010000118.1:0-18293 GCA_964573705.1 uncultured Desulfobacterales bacterium | reverse complement strand
CCCTTGTAAACCCCGATCAAATGGTTATGTTCTTCCGCTTGTTTTTAAATCCTATCATTCACATCGCACAAAAGTGAGATCCATGAGCAATCTGATACCCAATGAAAATTTAAGAAATATCGCAATTATCGCCCACGTCGACCACGGCAAGACCACCCTGGTGGATGCCATGTTCACCCAGAGCGGGCTGTTCCGGGAAGGGCAGGAACTGAGCGAGCGGATGATGGACACCATGGACCTGGAGCGGGAGCGGGGCATCACCATTGCCGCGAAAAACTGTTCGGTGGTCTGCAAGGGGGTCAAGATCAACATTATCGACACCCCGGGCCATGCCGATTTCGGCGGGGAGGTGGAGCGGGCTCTTTCCATGGCAGACGGCGCCCTGCTGCTGGTGGATGCCTCCGAGGGGCCGCTTCCCCAGACCCGGTTCGTGCTCAAAAAGACCTTCGAGGCCGGGCTCAAGGTGATCGTGGTCATCAACAAGATCGACCGCAAGGATGCCCGTCCCGAGGAGGTGCTGGATGAAATTTATGATCTTTTCATCGATCTGGACGCCCACGAAGACCAGCTCGATTTCCCCTATCTTTACGCCATCGGCCGGGACGGGGTGGCCTTCAATGAACTCGGAGAAAAGGGCGTCAACCTCGATCCGCTCTTCGATCTCATTTTAAAGGAAATTCCCCCGCCGCTCCATGAACCCGACGCGCCTTTTCAGATGCGGGTGACCGACCTGAGCTATTCCGACTATCTGGGGCGGCTGGCCATCGGGAAAATTTCCAACGGCCGGGCCCGGTCCAATGACAGCATGGTCTGCCTGGGCCGAAATGAGCGCAAAATTTCCCTGAAGGTTTCCTCGCTTCAGCTGTATGAAGGGATGAAGCTCACCGAAGTGCAGGAGGCCGAACCCGGGGATGTGATCGTCCTTTCCGGGATCGAGGATGTGGAGATCGGGGATACCATCTGCAACCGGGAAAACCCCATCCCCATGAAGCGGATTCGGGTGGATGAGCCCACCGTGTCCATGAAATTCACCATCAACACCTCCCCGTTCGCCGGCAAGGAGGGAAAGATCGTTCAATCCTCCAAAATCCGCGAACGGCTCTACAAGGAGACCCTGCGGAATGTGGCGGTTCAGGTGGAGGAGACCGACAACCGGGAGGTTTTTCTGGTCAAGGGGCGGGGCGAGTTTCAGATGGCGATCCTGATCGAGACCATGCGCCGGGAAGGGTTCGAACTCTGCGTGGGCCGACCCGAGGTGATCTTCAAGGAAAAAGACGGCCAGAAGCTCGAACCCATGGAGCATCTGCTGATCGACTGCGACGAGAACTTCATCGGGGTGGTGACCGAAAAGCTTTCCATCCGCAAGGCCCAGATGGCCAACCTGGTCAACCGGGGCACCGGCCGCGTCCGGGTGGAGTTCAACATTCCGTCCCGCGGGCTGATCGGGTACCGGGACGAGTTTCTCACCGACACCAAGGGCACCGGCATCATGAACTCCTATTTTGCCGGATACGACACCTACAAAGGAGATTTCCCCAGCCGGTTCAACGGCTCCATCGTTTCCGACCGCCAGGGCGTCGCCGTGGCCTATGCGCTGTTCAATCTGGAGCCCAGAGGGCAGATCTTCATCGTCCCCGGCGATCCGGTCTATGAAGGGATGATTTTCGGCGAACACAACCGGAGCAACGACATCGACGCCAACCCCTGCAAGGAAAAGAAGTTGACCAACATGCGGGCCTCGGGCCGGGATGAAAACGTGGTTCTCTCACCGGTCAAGCCGATGACCCTGGAGAGGGCCATCCATTTTATTCGGGAGGATGAAATGGTGGAGGTGACGCCACAGTCTCTTCGGCTGCGAAAGGCGGTGCTGTCGGCCCAGAAGCGCCATCTGCTGCACGTCTCCCGCAAGAAAAGCGCCTGAGCCGGATCCCGCCGCTTCCGCTTTCGAGCAGAATGCGTGAAGCGACGGAAGCCGGTTGAGGAAACGATCGATGGTTGAGCGGATTTACCGATACAGCAGAAGATAGAGGAGGGCCATTCGAATGTAGAGCCCGTTGATGGCCTGCTCGAAGTATTTGGCCCGGGGGTCTTCGTCCACCGCCTGTCGGATTTCGTGGAGCCGGGGCAGGGGATGCATGATGATCGACTCGGGCTTCATGGTCCGCACGTTCTCGGGGGTGAGAATGTATTTTCCGATCGCCTTTTCGTAATCTTCGGGATGGATGAACCGCTCTTTCTGAATCCGGGTCATGTAAACGCAGTCGACATGGGGCAGCACCTGGTTGAGATCGGTTTTTTCCTCCCAGGGAATCTGGTTCTCGTCCAGGTGGTCTTTGATATCCTGCTCCATGGCGCAGACCGGCGGGGCGATAAAGCGGATCTCCACCCGGTCGTATTTGGAGAGAAGATACGCGAGGGACCGGACGGTGCGGCCGTATTTCAGGTCCCCCACCATGGCGATTCTGAGCCCGTCGATGGAATCGAAATTGTCCTTGATGGTGTACATGTCCAGCAGGGCCTGGGTCGGGTGCTGACCGGAGCCGTCCCCGGCGTTGATGACCGGAATGGCGGACACGTCGGCCGCTTTCTTGGCGCTGCCCGCTTCATGGTGGCGCATCACGATCACGTCGGCATACCCGTTCATCACCCGGGTGGAGTCATACAGGCTCTCGCCCTTGGCGGCGCTGGAAAACTCCCGTGCGTTTTCGGTGGTGATGATGTTGCCCCCCAGCCGAAGCATGGCGCTTTCAAAGGAAAACCGGGTTCGGGTGGAGGGCTCGTAAAAAAGGGCCGCCATGATTTTGCCCTCCAAAGACCGGGCGAAGTGTCTGCCGCCGGAGGCCAGATCGGCCTTCATCTGATCGGCTATGGAGAAAACCCGTTCCAGCAGCTCCCGATCGAACTGCTGGGCCTCGTAGACATGCTTCAAGGGGAAAATATCCAAACCCGCCTCCCTCAACTGATTAGGTGAATTCTAATTTTCAGCCATGATCACCGTTTCGGCCACCTCGGGATTTTTTCCCGGCCCGGCAAGAACTCACTTTCGTTCAAACAGTTTCCCGGCCGGGGGAAAAATCCCGGGGGTGGACTGCCTGCCATTCGGATTCGACCGAAAGGATGCGCAAGGCCTGATTTTCAGACCCCGATGGTCGCCACCATCACCGCCTTGATGGAGTGGACCCGGTTTTCCGCCTGATCAAACACCACGGACGCCTTCGCCTCAAAGACCGATTCGGTCACCTCCATCGCCTCCAGCCCGAACCGATTGAAAATCTTCTCGCCGATGACGGTATCCCGGTTATGAAATGCGGGCAGGCAGTGAAGAAATTTGACCTCGGGATTGCCGGTCATCTCTATGACCGAATCATTGACCTGATACGGCTTTAAAAGATCGATTCGGCTTTTCCAGACCGATTCGTCCTCGCCCATGGAGACCCAGACATCGGTGTAGAGAAAGTCGCACCCCTTCACCCCTTCTTCCACCGAATCGGTGATCGACAGAACGGCCCCGGTGGTGTCGGCAATTTCCCGGGCCTGTTTCACCAGGTCCGACTCGGGTTGAAGACTTTTGGGCGCCACGGCTCGAAATTCCATGCCCATTTTGGCCGCCCCCATCAACAGGGAATTGCCCATGTTGTTCCGGGCGTCCCCGAGGTAGGCGAACCGGACCCGGTTCAGGGGTTTATCCGAGAATTCCTCCATGGTCTGCAGGTCGGCCAGGACCTGGGTGGGGTGGTACTCGTTGGTGAGACCGTTCCAGACCGGGACCCCGGCGTATCGGGCCAGTTCTTCCACACGCTCCTGACCGAAGCCCCGGTATTCGATGCCGTCATACATGCGACCCAGCACCCGGGCGGTGTCTTTGAGGGATTCTTTGGCCCCCATCTGAGAGCCGGTGGGCCCCAGAAAGGTGACCCTCGCCCCCTGGTCAAAGGCCGCGGTTTCAAATGCGCACCGGGTTCGGGTGGATGCCTTTTCGAAGATCAGGACGATATTTTTGCCCGTTAATCGTGGCTGTTCGGTGCCGGTGTATTTGGCCCGTTTCAGTTCCGCCGACAGATCCAGCAGGAACCGAATCTCTTCGGGGGTGAAATCCGCCAACTTCAGAAAACTTCGGTTTTTCAGATTGAAACCCATAGTACCCTCCCGGTAAGTTATGATTTTTCCCATACGTGAAGCCCGGCCCGATGTCAAGGCGGCATCCGTCCGTTTCCCGGAATGACCGAAGACCATCGCAGAAGACTTGAAAAAGGTTATGGGGGTTAATAGCGTATTCCAGAAAATCCTTGATCCGCAGCCCCGGCCTGTGCCATGGTACAGGGTCGTACCAATGGAAACACCATCGGATTATTCGAGATGAAAGAGGTTCACAAGACAATGGATCATCAGACCGACACCGAAGGCAAGGCCCTGACCTTTTACTGGCTGCAAAGCGGGGGATGCGGGGGGGACACCTGGTCCCTGTTCAACTCTGAACTGCCGCACCTGGCCGAGTTTTTCGAGGCCCTGGATATCGAGGTCCTCTGGCACGCCTCCATTTCCAATATCGGTGTGTCCGACCGGCAAATTCTTCATGAGGCGATCCTGTCGGGGGAGCGGAAGCTGGATGTTCTCTGCGTGGAAGGTTCGGTCATTCGCGGCCCTTCCGGCACCGGCATGTTCGATACCCTGTTCGGCAAACCCAAAAAAGACCTGCTGGCGGCCCTGGCCAAGCAGGCCCGGTATGTTTTCGCGGTCGGCACCTGCGCCAGTTTCGGCGGGGTGGGGGCCGACGGTGAAATCGAAGCCACCGGGCTTCAGTTTCACAAATGGGATTCAGGGGGATTTCTGGGCAAGAAGTTCAGATCCGGCAGCGGTATGCCGGTCATCAATCTGCCGGGATGCCCCTGTCATCCCGGGGTGGTCACCGGCGCGATTCAGACCGTCGTTTCAGAAGGTTCCTTGGAATTGACGCCCTACCACATGCCGCTGGAGTGGTACGGCACCATGGTCCATCAGGGCTGCACCCGAAACGAGTACCACGAATACCGGGTGGAGGAGAAGGAGTTCGGCGAAAAAGGATGCCTCTTTTTCTATCTCGGCTGCCACGGCCCCCTGGTCTACGGACCCTGCAACAAGCTGCTCTGGAACCGGCGCTCTTCCAAAACCCGGGTGGGGGTGCCCTGCTTCGGCTGCACCCGGCCCGACTTTCCCCAGCAGTACCCCTTTTTCAAAACCCGAAATATCGAAGGGATTCCCATCGAACTGCCCGACGGGGTCAACCGGGCCCACTACCTGGCCTACAAAGGCATTGCAGCCGCCGCCGCCCCCCAGCGGCTGAAGCTGAGAAAGACGGGGATCTGATATGGGAACCACCATTCATACCTTTCCGGTCAACCGGGTGGAAGGCGACCTGGAGGTTCGCATTCGAATCGAGGAGGGGGTCGTCACGGATGCCTGGTGCGTCGGCTCCATGTACCGGGGGTTTGAAAACATCATGATCGGGCGAAGCGCCCTGGACGGGCTGGTCATCACTCCGCGGGTCTGCGGCATCTGCAGCACCGCCCATCTCAAGGCGGCGGCCAAAGCCCTGGACCATATTTTTGAGGTGCGGGTGCCCGACTCCGCCAAACGGATCCGCAACCTGGCCCTGGGGGTGGAAAAGCTCCAGAACGACATGCGCCACGGGTTTCTGATTTTCATGTCGGATTTTGCCGGCAAGGGGTATCGGAATCATTCCATGTACTCCGAGGCGGTGGCGCGGTATCAGCCGCTGCAGGGCCGAACCGCGGTGCGCACCATTCAGGAAACCGCCCGGGTGGTGGAGATCATCGCCATCCTCGGTGGGCAGTGGCCTCATTCCTCATTCATGGTGCCCGGCGGGGTGGTGTCGTCCCCCAACGGCAGCGAAACGGCGCAGTGCCGGTATCTGTTGAACGGCTACCGGAAGTGGTATGAAGACCGGGTGCTGGGGTGTTCGATAGAGCGGTGGGCCGAGGTCCGGTCCGAAACGGACCTGGAAAACTGGCTGAACGAATCCGAGGCTCATCGGAACAGCGAGGTCGGCTTTTTCCTTCGCTTTTCCCGGGAGGCGGGGCTGGATCAAATAGGCCGGGGGCACGGCAACTTCATCAGCTTCGGGGTGCTGGAGATGCCGGATAAGACCGGGGTTTTGCCGGTGAACGGGAAGGACCATTTTCTGCCCGGCGGCATCGCCCCGGGGACCCGGCGGTCCGCTCTGGACCCGGAAAAGATCGCTGAGGAGAACGCCTGCTCCTGGTTCAAGGACGAAGGCCGGCTCCATCCCATGCAAGGGCAAACCATTCCCTATGCCACCGGCGGCGAAGGGGAAAAATATTCCTGGTGCAAGGCCCCCCGGTATGACGGGCTGCCGGTGGAGACCGGCCCCCTGGCGGAGCTGATGGTGGCGGACCATCCCCTGTTCACTGACATAGTAGAACGGTCCGGCCCCAATGCCATGGTCCGCCAACTGGCCCGGCTGGTCAGACCGGCCCTTCTTCTGCCGGTCCTGAATCAATGGCTGTCCGAACTCCATCGGGAACGGGAGCCCTTCTATCAAGCGGCCCGGGAACCGGAAGACGGAGAAGGAGCTGGCCTCCTGGAGGCCCCCCGGGGCGCCCTCGGCCACTGGGTGCGGATCAGGGACGGGGCCATCGAAAAATACCAGATCATCACCCCGACCGCATGGAACGCCTCCCCCCGGGACGGAAACGGGGTGCGAGGGGCCATGGAAGAGGCCTTGGTGGGAACCCCGGTGCGGGACCCGGGTGATCCGGTGGAGGTGGGCCATGTAGTCCGCTCCTTTGATCCCTGCCTGGTCTGTACCGTCCATGCGGCGGATCTGCGAGGGTCCGGCCGGAATTTTCAAATCTGAGGGGATAAGACCTGAAGATACGCACGCTTATGACATCGATGTGAATCCATGAAACCCAATATCCAGATCGCCGACTATTTACAGTTCGACCGGTTTCCCCAGATATCCCGGGAAAACGACATGCTGCGGAAAGAGATTCGGGTGGCCCGGGAAGCCGCTGAAATCACCGCCAGCCTGGTGGTGAAGCAGTTCGAAGAGACCGAAAAGATCCTTCGGCGGTTTCAGGTGGCCAATGCCCAGCGCAAGGCGGTGCTCAACTCGGCCACCCGAATCGCCATTATCGCCACCGATATTCACGGCATCATTCAGGTCTTCAATACCGGGGCTAAAAACCTGCTCGGATATCGGGCTTCCGAGGTGATCAAGACCGAGACGCCGGCCCTGTTTCTGCTCGATTCCGAAGTGGTCCGCCACAGCCGAACACTGTCTGAAGCCACCGGTCGCCAAATCACCGGGGTGACCGAGATTTTACTGGAATACGGGGTCCGCAACAGCGCCGAGCAGATGGAATGGACCCATGTGCGAAAGAACGGGTCTCATTTTCCGGTCCACATGAGCGTCAACGGGCTGCGCCGGCATGACGGGGTCCTCAGCGGGATTCTGCTCATCGCCGATGATATTTCCGAGCGAAAGCAGGCCGAAGCGGCCTTGCGAAAGGCCCGGGATGAACTGGAAATTCGGGTGGAAAAGCGCACCGGCCAGCTCGCCAAGGCCAACCGCGAGCTGCAGACCGAGATTCGGGAGCGGCGAACCGCCGAGGAGGCGCTGCGGGCCTCGGAAAAAAAATACCGGTCCATTTTCGAAAACGCCACCGAGGGGATTTTTCAGAGCTCCCCGGACGGACAGCTGGTTACCGCCAACCCGGCCATGGTGCGGATCATGGGCTACGACTCCGAAGAAGAGATGATCCGGCTGGCGACCAATATTCGGGATCAGCTTTATGTCAATCCCGACAAGCGGGATGAGCTTAGAGAAACCATGGTGCGGGACGGGTATGTCAAAAATTTTGAAACCCGTTTTTACCGAAAAGACGGCGACATCATCCATATCAGCCTGAACGGACACCTGGTTCGGGACGAGCACGGAAGGCCGCTCCAATACGAAGGTATTCTCGAAGACATCACCCAGCGAAAGCGCACCGAGGAGTTGAAGATCGCCAAAGAGGCGGCCGAGGCGGCCACCCGGGCCAAAAGCGATTTTCTGGCCAACATGAGCCATGAAATCCGCACCCCCATGAACGCGGTGATCGGCCTGACCGAGCTGGCCCTCAAAACCGACCTCTCTCCCCGGCAGCGGGATTATCTGGATAAAATTCAGGTGTCCGCCAACTCGCTTCTGGGGATCATCAACGACATCCTCGATTTCTCTAAAATCGAGGCGGGCCGCCTCGAACTCGAAAATGCCGAGTTTCGCCTCGGGGATGTCTTGAAAAACCTCACCGACCTTTTCACCGACCGGGTGTCCCAAAAGGGGATCGAACTGATCATCTCCGTGGCCGACGGGGTGCCGGCCCACCTGGTGGGGGATTCCCTGCGGCTGAGTCAGCTCCTGATCAACCTGACCAACAACGCCATGAAATTCACCGACCGGGGAGAGGTGGTGATTCGCGTTTCGGTAATCACTCGAAAAGGGGATCGGGTCCGGCTGCGGTTCGAGGTGGCCGATTCCGGCATCGGCATCGACCGGGCGGTGCTGCCGACCCTGTTCAGATCCTTCAGCCAGGCCGACAGCTCCACCACCCGGCGCTACGGCGGAACCGGCCTGGGCCTGGCCATCTGCAAGCAGCTGGTGGAGCTGATGGGCGGGGAAATCGGGGTGGAGAGCGAATCGGATAAGGGCAGCACCTTTTATTTCACCGCCGAACTGAGGGTCTGCGAACCGAAGCAGCCCGGCTTGGATCGGCCGAGCCCGGAGTGGGTCCGGAACCTCAAGGTCCTGGTGGTGGACAACAACGAGACCTCCCGGGTGGTGTATACCGAGGTGTTGGCGCCTTTTGCCGGGCAGATCGCCTCCTGCGGCTCCGGCGAAGCGGCCTTGCGGGAATTGGCCGCCGCCGCGGATACCGGGCATCCCTTCCACCTGGTTCTGATGGACTGGCGCATGCCCGGCATGGACGGCATCGCCACCCTGGAAAAAATCCGGGAAACCGAGGGGCTCTCCGATCTGGCGGTGATTATCATGACCGCTTTCGGCCGGGAAGCGGTCCGGCATCGGGCCGGGAAGGCGTCCGCAGACGCCTTTCTGATCAAGCCGGTCAAGCCTTCTTTGCTGTACGACACCATTCTGGGGATCTTCGGCCCCGGAAACGGTCCGGAGAACGGCCGGAAAAAAAAATCTCCATCCGATCCCTGCGAATATGAAGAGAAGATTCAGGGAAGCCGGCTGCTTCTGGTGGAAGACAACCTCATCAACCAGCAGGTGACCACCGAGATGCTTCAAAGCGCCGGGGTGATCGTGGATACCGCCGACAACGGGCTGGACGCCCTTCGGGCGATTCAGGCGGCCCGGTATGACGGTCTGCTGATGGACATTCAGATGCCGGAGATGGACGGATACGAGGCCACCCGCATCATCCGCAACGACCCTCGGTTTCGGGAACTGCCCATCATCGCCATGACCGCCCATGCCCTGAAAGGCGACATGGAAAAATGTATCGAGGCGGGAATGAACGATTACGTCGCCAAACCCGTTCAGTCGGAGCGGCTGTTTGCGGCCCTGGCCCGATGGGTCACCCCTTCGGGACCTCCCGACCTGCCGGCTGCGGCGGCGGAGGAAACGGCCGGGGAGGTCGATTTTCCGAACCGGCTGCCCGGGATCGATCTGGAGGCGGCCCTGACCCGGATTAAACGCAAGGGCCTCTTTCGAAAACTCCTGCTGGAATTCGTGGATCGCCATTCCGATACCGCCCGGGAGATTCGCACCGCCCTGAATACCGGGCATCCGGATCGTGCGCTGCGATTGATCCACAACCTGAAAGGGGTGGCCGGAAATTTTTCCGCCACCCAATTGTATGCCGCGGCCTTGGCCCTGGAATCGGAGCTGCGAAAGGGGGATACCGAAGCGGCTTCGACCCGGCTGCCGGCTTTTGAAGCGGCCCTGGATCGAGTGCTGAAAGGGGCGAACCGCCTTCGGGAGACCGCGGAGAGTGACCCGCAGGACGCCCCCGAACCGGTCCCGGGTGAAAAGCCAGCGGACCTGTCCAAGATCGCCGGTCTGTCGGCGGAACTGGCCCGCCTTCTGGAAGACCATGACTTTGCGGCGGAGGAGGTTTTTGGAAAACTTCGGGAGCTGTTGATTCACTCGAATGCCCGGGAACTGGCGGCGGAACTGGAGGTGCACATCAACACCCTTGACTTCAGGGGGGCTCTGTGGGTACTGAAACAAATTGCCGACAGGTTGCAGGTACCCTTGAATTTGAATGGAAATGGATGATCCACTCGTGAAGCAGAGAATTCTGATTATTGATGATGAGCAGTCCAATATTAAACTGCTGGCCGGTGAATTGCAAAGGCATTACCCGATCTCTTTTGCTCTCAACGGAAAGGATGGCCTGCGAATCGTTCAAGGGGATCTGCCGGTCGATCTGATTCTGCTCGATATCATGATGGAGGGAATGGACGGATACGAAGTCTGCCGGCGCCTCAAATCCGATCCCCGAACACAAAATATTCCGGTGATTTTCATCACCGCCATGAACGAGGTGGCGGATGAGACCAAAGGCCTCGAAATCGGGGCCGTGGATTACATCACCAAACCCTTTACCATGGCCATCGTCAAGGCCCGGGTTCGGACCCACCTGGAGCTCAAGCGGCACCGGGATCTGCTCGAAAATCTCTCCTCCCTGGACGGGCTTACCGCCATCTCCAACCGCCGCCGGTACGACGAAGTGATTCAGCGGGAGTGGAAACGATCTCAGCGGGAAGCGACGCCCCTGTCTCTGATCCTGATCGATATCGACCATTTCAAACCCTATAACGACACTTACGGCCATGCCTCCGGAGACGACTGCCTCAAACAGGTGGCCAAGACCCTGGCCGCCTCGGTCAACCGGCCCGGAGACCTGGTGGCCCGCTACGGCGGTGAAGAGTTCGCGGTGGTGCTTCCCCGCACCGACCCGAAGGGGGCCGCCTTCGTGGCCGAAAAGATGCGCCGGGAAATCGAATCCCTGGATATCCGCCATGAATCCTCCCCCACCGCCGGCTGCCTGACCATCTCCCTCGGGGTGGCCACCGCCCTGCCGACGCCCCACGAATCCCCGCGGGAACTGGCCCGAGCCAGCGACCGGTCGCTCTACCAGGCCAAACGCAACGGGCGGAATCGGGTTCACCAGATTCAACCGGAAACCGCCGGGCAGGTCACTCCCTCGAGCAGCTGAACAAACGGGGCAAATCTTCAATTTCGATGCGGTGTCTGGATTTCAGATACGTGTGATACCTACAAGGATTTTGGATAAGCAGGGATTTTGTCTCGGCATGGGTCATCCCTGCTTATCCGAAATTCGTGATATCTACAAGGATTTTTGATAAGCAGGGATTTTCCTTCGCCTTGCGTCATCCCTGCTTATCCGAAATCCTTGTAGTTCAGGCGGGCAGGTCCCTCCCTGGAACAGCTGAACAAACGGGGCAAATCTTCGAATAAAATCAAAACCCTTGCAGGTCTTCATCATCAAACGGTATGACTTCATCCGGCCGTCTTCGATGGGAGGCGGCTTCGGTCGGTGTATCATTGGATCTAAGGGATATTTGCCTCGGGCTTCGGGACGGTTGGATTTCCCGTGAGTCGGATAAACCGCCGCTGTTCTCATTCAACACCTGCTCTACATGGGCGATGGCCTGGTTGATCTGTTCAATGCCCATGGACTGCTCCCGGGCCGAGACGGCGATGCTGGAGAAGATTTCCGTGGATTTTTCAAGGACCTCCCGCAACCCCTTGAATCCCTCATGGTTCTTGCGCACCTGTTCGTGGCCCGCATGAATCTTTCGGACCGTCCCCTCGATCAGGGCGGAGGTGTTTTTCGCGGCATCGGCCGCGCGAATGGCCAGGTTTCGCACCTCATCGGCGACCACCGCGAAACCCGCCCCGGCTTCTCCGGCCCGGGCCGCCTCCACCGCGGCGTTGAGGGCCAGCAGATTGGTCTGAAAGGCGATTTCATCGATGGTTTTGATGATCTTGGAGGTTTCTTCGCTGGCTTTGGTGATCTCGTCCATGGACCCGGTCAATCGGTCCATGGATGCGCTGACCTCGCTCACGATGGCATTGGCCTGTTCCATCACCTCATCCGCTTCGCCGGTCTTTTCGGCGGTCTGCCGGGTGAGGGAGGCCATCTCCTCCAGGGACGATGAGGATTCCTCCATGGACGAGGCCAGATTGGAAATCGTGTTCTGAAGGCGCTGCTGTGCATCGATATTGGTGACGATTTCGATATGCCCGATTTTTCTGCCCTTGCGATCGCGGATGTAGCTGGTGTCCACCTGCATGTAGGTGCTGGGTTTGTCGGGATATTCCTGGTTGTAATGGGTCCGGGGGTTGCCCTGGCGAAGGCTTTCAATGCCGCAGTTTACGGTGCCGCAGATATCGGCCTGCCAGTTGGAGCAGTGTTTCCCCAGGCAGGATTCTTTGTCCAGGCCGTGCATGGCGAGAAGCCCTTCGGTGACCTTGTTGATGAATACCCATTTCATGTCCATGTCGGTGACCGTGATCGGCAACTGGACCGCATCCAGGGAGCCTTCCAGGTAAATCATCCGCCGATCCAGTTTTTGCACCATTCGAATGCCCAAGAAAGTGCAGATCAGTGTGATCACCAATGCAACGGCCCATGCCGTGGGGATTCCAAACCAGAAACCGCCGATCATGGCGGCCAGGATAATGATATAGGTGACTGCGATTCTGCTTTCAGGGGACAGGGTCTTCATGTTTGGCTGTTCTCCTCGATAATGGGGTAGGGATCGCGACCACATCCATAACGGAAAGTATACCTCTCAGTATATCGGATTTTTCACTGAATGGGAAGAATTAAACCGGGGCTTGCCGCAGGCTTATAGAACGAATACAAGGACGCCCAGCCACTGGGCGAGAAAGCGGTTGCGGCTCAGGGATCGTATGCCGGAGGAGGGGTCTGCGATTTTCACGGAATCCGGTGTGGTTTCAAGAACCACCACCCAGTGATCCTGCAGAAAGGTCAATCGGATATTGGCCATGGCCGGCCGCTGTAAACCGCGAAGATCCTGCCAGTCGGCGCGGACCATTGCCACCTCGTGATCCAAACCGGCCAGTTTCCTTCGTAAGCCCAGGGCGGCTGCGATTTCGTCGGTACCGGTGACGTAATTGGTGCCGGATAGTTCCGCCATTTCCCGCTCGGAAGCAGGCATGCCGAGCCGGGTCAACAATGTGGCGGATGCGGCCGCCCCGCAGCTGAACTTCGTGGTCTGAAGTACCACTCCGTTCCGATTCGGAAGGGACATAAACCGATCGGCACCGGATTGGACCCGGGCCCATCCGGGATAAAGAAGAGAGAGGAAAAGCACTGCCGACAAGAGTCCCAGACCGAATTTCTCCCGCCGTTTGCCTGCCCGGGCGATGCCCAGTCCGAACAGCATGAGTGCGAAAAAAGAGGGCCACCAGGGTTGGATGTGTGCATACCAGGCATAGGGGATTGTGGAAAATTCCACATCCGGATAGTGATGGAAAAAAGCTTTCACCACGATCAAAAAAGCACACCCGACGGAAAGGGCGGTGGCGGTGCGAGGCCGCATTTTCCCAATCGTATGTCCGAGTACAAAAGAAGCTGCGAGGAATACCAACAGAATGGCGAAGCCGAGGGCAGTCATTATTCGGACAGCGCCTGAATCAGCTCCCGGCAGTAATCCGGGATGTCTTTCACCACCCGTCCCCATACCAGGTTGTCTTCTCGAAAAGCGGCTTCATCCACCCAGACGGCGCCGGCGTTTTCCATATCGTCTTTGATGCCGGTGCTGCCGGTGGCCTTTTTGCCCTTGCAGAGGCCGGCGCTGGCCGCCACCCAACCGGCGTGGCAGATGAATCCGAGAATTTTGCCCTGGTCGTTCATGTCCCGAACCAGTTTCAGTATATTCGGGTCCCGGCGCAATTTGTCCGGGGCCCACCCGCCGGGCACCAAAAGGCCGTCCAGCTGATCCGCCGTGACCTCATCGGCCCCGAACTCGGCTTCGGCGGTCAGTCCGCCGCTTTTGCTGGGATACACCTCTCCGCTGTGCATGCCGATCACCTTCACAACTGCTCCTTCTTCCTTGACCCGCATATAGGGGACCCAGAACTCCAGGTCTTCATAGCCGGGGCCGACGAGTATTCCGATGGTTTTTCCTTTGAGATGCATGGTAAACTCCTTTGTGAATTGTGTTTGGATGAGACCCGGCGGCTATACGGAGCGGTGATTTAAAAACCCTCATTTTTCGAGCGGCTTGACCGTCACCGCCGCGGCCGTCTCCACCCGCCGGGCGCTGAGGAGGTTCATGACCACAACGCCGCACAGGATCATTCCCCCGCCCGCAAACAGACGCCAGGTCAGCGGCTCGTGAAGGATGATCACGCCGGCCAGCACCGTAAAGACCGTCTCCATGGTCATGAAGACCCCGCCCTCCCAGCTTCGGCAGTAGAAAAAGCCGTGGTTCATGGAGATCTGAGCCGCTACGGAAAACAGAATCATGGTCAGGCAGAGCAGCCATTCCAGGCCGGACACCGGCAACCGGGGGTCCCGCAGGAAGG
Organism: uncultured Desulfobacterales bacterium; assembly: GCA_964573705.1. GTDB lineage: Bacteria > Desulfobacterota > Desulfobacteria > Desulfobacterales > Desulfococcaceae > JAABSQ01. Next base: position 3,679 of record CAZNLT010000118.1, on the reverse strand, counting down.
CGGGGAAGGTGACCAGCATCCCCATGGTGGAAAAATAGAGGTAGATGATCACCGGCCCGTCGGTTTTTCGCAAAGAGCGGATCAGGGTCACGCTGAGGCCGAAGAACATGGCCCCGACCAGGGCCAGGAGTTCGCCGAGAGGCAGCCCCCCCATTTGAAATTCAAAAAGCATCCCGGCCCCGATCACCACCGCCAGTATGCACCCGCCTTCCGCAGGCCGAATACGGTCTCCGTACAGCCAGACCGAGAAGAAAGCGGCGAAGACCGGGTAGGTGTAGAAAATGACCATGGCGGTGGAGAGCGGAAGCAGATGAATGGCCGCGGCGATGGTCAGAAAGCCGAGGGAGCCGTTCACTCCTCTCAGAATCAGCAGCTTGTAGTTGACGCCTTTGTAGGGGTTGCCGTGCCTTCCGAAGAGGAGCAGCACCACGAGGATGCTGCCGGAAAACCGATAAAAGGCGATGTGCCAGGCTGAAAAATAGGGCCCCAGGAGTTTGATGGTGAAATCCATCACCGCGAACTGAAGCGCGGCCGAAAGCATGATCAGGGGACCGAAAAGGGTCGAGTTCGGGGTGCGGACCGGCATCGTGGAATTTGCGGAGTTTGGGTCCGCCCTTATCCGTTTTCCGCTGGTTGAAACAGCTGAATCATCAGGTTGAGATCGCCTTTGACCTGGTATTTCTGCTCCAGGAACAGCCGCTGCCCGTCGGCTTTGCGGGTCAGGATGTCCATCCAGATTTCAAACGGGGTATCGATCACGATATCCGGGTCGGCGGAGGCGCCTTTTTCCGCATCGACCGTTTCTTTCGTGACCACGAAATAGCAGGAGCCGGTCACTTCTCCGGAAAAATGAAACTGGAGCGTCACCGTCTGGTCCCCCACCGCTTCGGAATGGAGGGCGAATGGGAAAAAGGCCAAGAAGCTCTCCAGGGAATCGGGCCGCGGGACCATTTTCTTTTCATAGAACTCTTTCGGGGTCACCCCTTCGGCCACGCAGGTTTTCCAGAAGAGATCGCCCATTCGGGCGTATCGCTTCGGGTCCACGATCGGCTGACGGATTCTCGTCATGGTTTCGGGGGAGATGCATCCCGTCTCGATCAGTTCCCGCCCGGCCCGGGCGGTGGCCTTGAGGATGTCTTTGGCGGTCTCCTCCAGTCCGGGGCTGGTCATGGCCTCGGCGGCGCTCCGGTAGATCTCGGCAACGATGGTGAAATCCTGGTGGCGGGTGCGGTGGAGATAGTGCGACAGCGCATCGAACTCCGATTCTTCGGCGTAACCGCACACCGACAGCCAGACCATCCCGCCCGGCTGATACCGCATGGGATGGTAGCTCTTTCCGTTTTCGTCATGTTCGGTCTGGGGATAAAGCCCCGGCAGGGTCCGCTCTCGGAAGGTGGACATGGCGCCGTTCATGGTATGGTAATAGAGCGGCGTGGCAAAAACCAGAAGATCGGCTTCCATGTATTTTGGAAAAAGTTCCAGGGTCATGTCGTCCTGGTGGATGCACCGGCCCGGGGTTTTGGACCAGCAGGTGAAGCAGCCGATGCAGGAACGGATTCGCTTTTCCCGCAGGTTCACCACCTCGACCTCGGCGCCCGCCTCCCGCATGCCCGCCGCCAGTGCATTGAGCATCAGTTCGGTTTTACTGGCGCCGCCGGTGCGTGGACTGGAATTGACAGCGAAAACTCTTCTGGGTTCGGACTGTTCCATTCTGCAATCTCCTTCAAGATAATAAAAAAATCCAAAGCGACCCAGGTCCATTCTTCAGACAGTACATCATAAAATAGTATTTCTGTATATCTGGAAGATAGGAGAGGTGCAATACTTCCGGAAAAACAGAGGAAAAAAATCTGTCGATGGAGATTTCAGTCCCTTGACCTGGGTGACGCATCCGCTGAAAGAGAGGGAAATAATAAAATGCCTGGGACATCGATCGAAAAAGAGCAGAAGGAATCGGTAAACGCCCGAGGGATTGACAAACCACTTGCAAGAATGATTAACTCATTTCACGCCAAAAAAGGATGGACCGATGGTAGCCCCGAATAAACACCGCAAGGTATCCGAATCCCCCACCAACCCCAAGACTGAAAAGCGGCCCCGGGCCTTTGATGTGGCCGATCTTTACCGGGGCCCCGTTGCGACCGACGAGGCCGAAGCCGAGCAGACTCCGCCTCTGGATGAAAAACTCCGCCAGGCCTATTTCTGGGTGGCCAACCATGCCATCATCTCGCCTTTTTACGACATCGAGTATGACGACGGCCCGGGTCAGAAATTCACCTTCGGGGACCGGAAGATCGTGGTCAACCTGCCGTCGGGGCAGAGCTACTCCAGCTACGTGCTGCTGCCCCTGCTCAACCTGGCGGTGCGGCGCAGATGCCTTCTGGTGGGCGGTCCGGGACGGGGAAAGACCGCCATCGCCATTCTCATGGGGGTGCTGGCCGGATACAGCCTCACCGACATCCGCCGGGCCATTCAGCACGGCCAGCCCCAGATGACCATTGCCGATCTGTTGGGAAATCCGCTGCCCTCCACCCTGGTGAATGCCGAAAAGATGGAAGACGTCAAGATCGCCTGGCGCAAGTGGCTCTCCATGCGGATCAAGATCATCGACGAATACAACCGGATTCCCACCCGGACCCAGTCGGCCCTGCTCACGGTAATGGCGGACAACTACGCCGAAATCCTCGACCAGATCTACGAATGCCCCGAGGCGGCCTGGTATCTCACCGCCAACGACGACGGGGGCGGCGGCACCTATCAGGTGATCGAGGCCCTTCGGGACCGGATCGACGTGGTGGTCAAGGCCCTCCATTTCAATACCCGGTTCTTGAACGAACTGCTTTTGCGCATCGAGGACGACGTGCGACCCGAGGATATCGTGCCGCCGGAGATCATCTTCGACAACGGCGAGATCGACCGGATGAACCGGGAGATCCGGTCCGTCCGGCTTTCCCCGGAACTCCGCCGCCGGATCGAGTTTTTCATGGCCCAGTTCGAGTTCTGCGAGGAGGGGGCCCGGCAGCTGGAGTACATGACCAAGGACACCGTGAAATTGGCGGCGGTGGACTGGCACAACGTGGTCAACGCCGGCACCGGCAAGGACAAATCCAAGGATCTGGGACTTCAGACCCAAAACGGGCTCTCGGTCCGGGCCATGCTCACCGGCCTCATCTATGTCAAGGCCATGGCCTATTTCCGGGGGGCGGCGGAGGTCGATTTCGAGGATGTTCGGCAGATTCTCCCCTTCGTACTCCATGACAAGCTGGTCCAGTATCCGGACGCCCCCTTCTTCGAAAAAGAGGGGAACGGGGCCTTCCGCACCGATCTCATCAGCTGGATTCGTCATCTGTTCAACGAATCCTGCCGGGAATACGAGCGATTGGAGCTGGACCGGGATGATCCGGTAAAGGAGATGGAGCGGGAATTCGAATCGGGCCTCGAAGGCGTTTCCGAAGACGAGGTTCTGGAGCGGCTCATCCGGATTGAGCGGGTCTTGGGAGAATGGAGCAAGGGCCGCAAATTCTACGGCCACATGTTCGATGACATCCTGAAGATGAAATACCTCCACCAGCGCTACACCAATTATCTGCGGTGGCTTCAGTGGAAGGATGGGCCGTGAGTCCCCAATCACAAGTGACCGGCCCCTTCGCCGGCGTCCTGGAGCGCAATCGGACCCGGT
>CAZNLT010000117.1:7151-18514 GCA_964573705.1 uncultured Desulfobacterales bacterium | reverse complement strand
GGGATAAAACTTTATCTCATTATTATATGCTTAATTATCGGAGTGGAGGTAAGTTGACTTTAGATCGGTATTTTGCCTCCGGTATTTTTTGTCAGAACTATCCCATTTATACAAGCCGAAAAGATATAAATAAAATAATTGTCGATAAGGTTATCTATTACGAGCAGCTTTCATCCGGATTGCATAGTGTTTTCAAAAAAGTCGGAATTCCTTTTTACGGGTCTTTGGGCGTGAGAGCAAAGTCGAATTATAGGAAAGACCGCAGACATTACCGAGATGTGTTGTCTCCTCAACAATCCAATATTATTGGAAGGATATTTTCACATGAAATTAAACTCCATAATTATAGATTTTAAATTCAGGTACGCAAGGAAGATGACAAGGCGGGAAAAAAATTTTTGGTTTCAATTTATCATGATGAAATTAAATCCTTGGAGCGTATTCTGGACTGGAATTGTGAACATTGGTTGGATAGCGCTTAGGAATGGACGATGAGCCTTCGGAATCTTCGGTTCTTGGACGTTTGGGGGCGGGGGGAGATTTGGAAATCGACGTCTTCTCGGGAAATGTTGGGGTTCGCTGTCGCTCATCCCAACCTACAAAATCACGAAACGGTTTGCGGGTTTTCCGGCCATGGAGGCGTGACGGTTGTCCGTGGGGTGTGAGGAATGGAATGCTCCCCCACCATTGCCATTCCGGCAATGGCGAATCCCGGCAGGCATGCAATTCCATATGTTCCGCATGTTCCGAAGGAGACGTTTTTGAAAGGAATCATCCTCGCCGGCGGCAGCGGCACCCGGCTATATCCGGCCACTCGGGCGATCAGCAAGCAATTGCTGCCCGTGTACGACAAGCCGATGATTTATTACCCGCTTTCGGTCCTGATGCTGGCCGGAATCCGGGAAATTCTGATCATTTCCACGCCCCGGGACCTTCCCCTTTTCCGGGACCTCCTGGATGACGGTTCCCAATGGGGACTTTCCTTCGAATACATCGAACAACCCCGCCCCGAAGGGCTTGCCCAGGCATTCATTCTCGGAAAAGCGTTTGTGGGTTCCGGCCCGATCTGTCTCATCCTCGGCGATAACATCTTCTATGGTTTCGGAATGAGCGGACGACTTCAACAAGCCGCCCGGCTCGCGAGCGGCGCCTTGATCTTCGGATATCGGGTCAATGATCCCGAACGATACGGCGTTGTGGAATTCGATAGCGAGGGGCGCGCCCTGGACATCCGCGAAAAACCCGATCAACCCCGTTCCGACTATACCGTAACTGACTTTTTCTTGTACGATAACCATGTGGAGGACATTCCCTTCAGACTTCAATCTTTCCGCGGGATTAGCAATCAGCGGTGTCGATCAGGCATATGCATTGCTCGACCAATTCAATTACCCGGTGGTTTCGACGGTACAAAGGGAGCCATAGTAACAGGACCACTGAGTGATCGCTGCATGTTTCCGGCGTTATCGAGGCACGCATGATCGGCATTGTTTCCAAAGCACGGTTTCAACGGAAGCATGGTTCGGAGTGGATAACCGAAGAAAGAAGAAATCATACGATGAAATTGGAGAATCATTTCGAATTCATGCGTCTATTTCTGGTGGGGGTCATTATCGGCATGCTCTATTGTCCGGCGGGGGCCGGGGCCGCTTCTGCTTCGAAAATTTCCCCGCAACTTCGGCACCGTCTTGCCGACTACCCGGCCTGGCCGGTGATTCTTCTATGTCGCACCCAGCTTATCGAAACTCCCGGCGGTTTTTCCGAATTCCGGAGAAATCACGGGTCCCTCCCCCGTTCCGCCATCCGGGAGGCGACACTGGCCCGTCTGAAGGAGATCGCCGCAGCCGAGCAGAAAGCCGTTCTCCGGGCCCTGGGCAACCCGGAACAGGCCGAGTCGCTCTGGATCGTCAACGCCGTCGGTCTTACCCTGAATCGGGCCGGCGTCGAACGGGCTGCTTCTCTGGATGAGGTCGCCTATATTTATGCCGACCGGTCCGCACCGTCCCGGAACTCCGCCGGAGGAACCGTCGCCGAAGTGATCCGCCCCGAATCCCCGGCACCGTTTTCCCCCGAAGGGAAGCGAATTGCCGGCTACCTGAAAGCCATTCAGGCGAGCCGGGTCTGGCGGGAACTGAAGATTGCCGGAGAAGGAACGGTCGTGGCCCTGTTCGACTCCGGCGCCGACTACCGGCATCCTGATTTGCGAAACCGGGTCTGGACCAACCCCGGCGAGGTGGCCGACAACGGCAAGGACGACGACGGCAACGGACTGGTGGACGATCTGTACGGATACGATTTCGCAACCGGATCACCCCGGGTGCTGGCTCGGGAAAAACAGGGGCACGGCACCTGGACGGGCGGGCTTATCGCCGGGGACGGATCGGCGGGGCGGGTCACCGGCGTGGCGCCCCGGACCCGGCTTATGCTGCTCATCGGCCCCGGCAGCTTCTGCCATGCGGCCCGGGTCTTCGAATATGCCCTGGAATCCGGCGCGGATGTTCTCAACATGAGTTTCTCCTGGCCGGGACTCGGCCAGGAAAGGGGCCTGATCCGCCGGATCTGCGAGCATGCCGCGGCGGCCGGTCTGGTGCCGGTCTCCGGCGCCGGGAATTTCGGCAAAGACGGTGGAAACCCGGCGCCCATTCCGGTTCAGCTTCGGGTTCCGGAGGGGATCCCGTGCGTGATTGCCGCCGGCGGGGTGACCGGGAAGGGCCATCCGCCCCCCTTTGCCAGTCAGGGGCCGGTGGAATGGGCGCAAATTCGGTTTTACGAAGACCATCCTCTACCCGGGGGTCTGGTCAAGCCGGATATCTGTGCCTTTCCCGGCCCGGGGTATGCTTTGCTGGACCACAGCGGGGAAGCCTACATCGAGCCCAACCACCGGATCGGCGGCAATTCATTCAGCGGGGCCATGGTGAGCGGGGTTGTCGCGCTGATGCTTTCGGCTGCGCCGGAGCTGCCGGCCTGGCGGGTGAAGGAAATACTGGAAGAAACCGCGAGGCCCCTGGGGGGCCCCGGAAAAAACAACCGCACCGGCTCGGGCCTGGTGGATGCCTGGAAAGCGGTACGTGCGGCGAAAAAAGCGGCATCTACTTTCGCTGAGCATGAATGAATCGTCTCGATTTTTTATCGGGCGCTTTCTGCCGTCCGGATTGTTCCTTTCATCTACGGCCGGGCCTATCGGATCAGAAACTGCTGATAATGGATCACTTTTTCCAGAACTGTGGTCCGGTCCGTTTCGGGTTCGAATCCGATGACTTTTCAGATCGTGTCGATGCAGGGCACCCGGCGCCGGATATCTTCCAAATCCTTGGCAAACCCCTTTTTCATAGGGGATCAGCTCGCACTCGGACCTAAATCCGGTCTTCCGGATGATCTTCCGGGCCAGGTGTGTGTGGGGGGGGGGCAGCTTCCGAGAATGCATCGGCTGCAATTTTCGGGAAAAAGGCTTGATGTTTTCACCGTTTTCTGATTTAGCTGAAGCAGCTTCGGGGAGGTGTTTTCCGGAAGCCATGTCTCAATCAAGAGAGCATTATCCAATACCCTGTACTCATTCATGCGCCGCATCCCAAAGAGGAATAAGCAGTTTCCGGTTCTCAGGATCGGATGACCGTTTATAGGCGGGAGGAGAAAATTCATGAGCAAGGATAAACCCCGATCATCCAAAACCGGCCCCCTGGTCACGGTGCTTCTGGTGCTGTGGCTGGCCGGACTGACCGCACTGGTATTGATGTATCTCCAGAAACCGGCGGCCGGAGATCTCGACGCCCGGGTGGCCAATCTGGAAGCCAAGGCCAACAGTCTGGTGGGAAAGGTAAACCCGCCCGGCACAAAAGAAATAAACAATCTAGAGGGCCGGATCGAGGCGCTGGAAAATCGAATGGCCGGTCTCGGCCCGGGTGAAATGCAGACGGCGGCCGCCGGAAACGATCTCAGCGGCGGCTGTGACTGCGGGCAACTCCAAGACCGCATCGCCGCGCTTGAATCCGCCGTAGACTCCGACCCAGGCGCAAGAAATGTCGCGGGTGTTCAAACCGGCCCGACGGCGGTAACCGAAAAGCAGAAGACGGCTTCCGAAACCGGCAGCGGCAATGCCGCCGCGGTCCGGCCCGATGCTTCGAAAGAAAGCGCCGGTGTTACTAAAAAAACCGCCGTCAAAACCAGATCAAAACCGTCAACCCGAACCCCGCCCCCTCCATTCAGACCGGTTGCCGATTCAAGCCGAAGACGGCCGTCGGCAGACAATATTTCCCGCTCTTACCCCGATTATGCAGCCGGTTCCCTTCAAGACAGCAACCGGCGTTATCACCCGATTTACCAGGGTTCCCCGGATGATGCGAGCAGCCGGGGGCTTCTGGGGCCGGGGGGCGGCGGGTTTCGATAGGAAATGAACAGGAATGTGAAAAAAAACCTTGATTTCTATCCCATAAATCCTTTAGGTATTGCGCACGGCCTTAATGGTTTCTCTGCAGGTGTCCGAACAGGCCCTTTAAAAAATTATATAGGATTCTAAAAATATTTAAACCTCATCTGATTATTTCAGATGTCTATTCAGAAACAAAAACCTGACCAGAATGGTAGACGTGGTTTAAATTGTGTCGAAAATGGGATTTTAGAACCAAACAGATTGGATAGAGTGGCACCCCGTTCCGGCACGAATGTTGCTTTAATTTATTCTCACGATTATTGCTTTAATTTATTATAATGTACGCAGTCCAACGAACAACCGAGTCCAACGCCTTATGAAATTCATCCGATCCACTGTTGTGCTTCTGCTGTGCCTTTCTGTATCAAGCTGGGGATGGATCCCGGGAGGTCTCTGCGGTTCCTTAAAAGGGGTCCAAGATGCCAGTCTGAGAGAGGCTATTTTGGCTGTTCGAGCTATAGTGGATTCCGCTGACATTCAAACACCTTCGCCTTTCAGCAGAGCTTTGGCTCAAACCTTGCGGATTGCGCGCGCCGCCGCCGGCCTTGATGAAGCAATTGGTCAGGATAGGGGGGTAGATCCAGTTTTTACACCCGTTATATCAATCCTTTCTTCCCCGCATTATATTATCGGCCGGAACCCAAGTTTGTGTAAATTGATAAGCATAATCTCTCCATTTAACTCTATAGACATTAAACCGCCTCATCCACCGCCAAGGACCGTATCCCATATTTTATCTATTTTTTTCAGGTAATCGAGTGAGGCTCGGCCACTTTTTAAGGGTGTGATGAAACCTTCTACAATGGAGAATAAACATGAAAGCAGTATTTAAATTTTCTTCTCTAACTGTTATTTTTTTAGGTTTATGCGTCTCTTTAGCTTTCGCGCAAACCTACGACTTGGAATTGGAAATGACTTCGAATGGTTCGACAGTTCAGACTGAATTTAATCCCGGGGAAACAATTTATTTGAATATTAATCTGAAAAATACCACGGGTGCTGAAAATATCGCTGGATGTGCTTTCACTTTGGAATATCCTTCTTCAGTACTCGAAGCTCCGGAACTCAATACTACTGAAGGCTTGCCGGTTAATTCCGATCTGATTACTTCATCTTTTCCATTTACGTTCCAAACTACAACTAAAACTCATCGAATCGGGGCTGCTACAACTGATACAGCCGGTAAAGACCTTCTCCTTTTTAGTGGTGCGGCAATTGAAACTGATGATCAACAGGCAAATGCCGGCGGCGCCATAGATCACGATCCCGAGGCCACTTTGTTCACAGTCCAGTTGGTGGTGAAATCCGGCGCACCTTCAGGTTCCTACCCATTTACCCTGAAAACGACTACATTGAATGGTGTTGGAGGTTGGACGGGGCAGACTGTGCCGGTATTAATAGGGGCGGAACCAAGAAATAGCGATTATTTCGAGGATTTTGATTGTTCTGACGGAAATTGTGCTTTTCCAGTGTTGAAGGAAACGCTCAATGTTAGTGCCTCTTTTGAAGTGCCACTACCTCCTGATTGTGTTAAAGGGGATTCACAGGAATCTGGTACTATTACGGCTACTGATGCTCTAAAATGTTACTATGCGATTACAGATTCAGCAAAACAATTTTCTAACTGGGAATGTATTTGTGATGTAAACTGTAAATCGGGTCCGACTTCAACGGATGCGTTAATTATCTATTATAATTCGGGAACTTCAGCACCAATTACAGGTTATGGATGCGAATAATTTTAACAATTTTTTTCAGCACCTAAACACAGGAGGAGAAAAATGAAATTTGCTAAAATGTTTGGGGTGATCAGCATTCTAATGCTGGTATTTGCAACAACATCGATGGCTGCAATTGATGTTACTCTTGAGGTAAGCCCAACTGATATTCTAGTTGGAGATAGTTTTACCCTTGTAGTCAAAGCGAGTGGGCCAGAAACTGTCGGGGCCCATACTTTAAAATTTTATTTCGATACAAATCTTATTACATATAATGCTGCTGGATCGACTATAGACATCGGCACTCTATCAGCTAATCCTTCTGGCGATCCAAATACAGAAGGTTTTTTTACTTTAGATTATTTTTCACTGGTAGGACCCCCGGCAGGCGGCTATGTACCTGGCTCATCTGCCACTATCGCTTTACTTTCTTTCACTGCAAAATCTCCAGGTAATGAAGATTTCGAAAGCTCTGATACTGTTGCAGAACCGAATATTTATGAAGTTACCGAAGAAGGTACGTTAAATGACATTCTTAATGCACCTCCTACCCTGCCAACCGTGAATATTTCCTCAGGAGCAGATTCGACTCCTCCCGATATAACTGAGGTACTGGTCAATAGTGCTGCTTCAGGGTTAACGGTAGACGCAGACACCCCTATTAATCTTACCGCATCTGCAACGGATGCGGACAGCAATATCGCGAGAATCGAATACTTTATCGGTTCTACCGACCCGGGGAAAGGCAATGCGACCCCAATGATCCCTGACGATGGGGGGTTCGATTCCTCAACGGAGGCTGCTACAGCCGATATCACTTCCGAGTTGGTCGATCTTGGTGAGGGCACATACACGATCACAGTTCGGGCAATTGATTCCTCCGCCAACGCCAATGCGGATACCGACCAGTTTACTGTTACGCTAGAGGCTGGAATTCCAGCTAAGCTCCTTTTTGATGTGAGTAGCCGGACCATTAGCACCGATGGGTCAGATTCCATTACAGTAACCGGCACCGTCGTCGATGATAATAACATTCCCGTGGGTGATGCCTCTCCGGGCGGAGATGTCACCTTCACCCTGACCAATGATGAGTACGCTACACTGCCGGATGGCGGTGACGGTTTCCTTACGGAAACGGTCAGCTTAACCGATGGGGAAACGGCCCCGGTAACCATTCAATCCAAGGATGTTGATCCTCCTGACCCTGCCACCTTCCGCATCCAGGCCAGCGCTGAATTGGACGGTCCCATAAACCTCGATGGGTTTGATGCCCAAAATACCGCCAATGATTATATCGAAATCAACGCTACCGACCGAACCTTGCTGTCGATCGAAATTTCCCCTCAGACTCCCGACGCCAAGATCGGGGGCGGAGATATTCAGTTCACCGCAACGGGAACCTTCGATACCGGTGATCCCGAGGATGTTACGGAATCGGTGGACTGGTCTATTACCGCCGGCGGCGCTTATGGCAGTATCTCCAATGCACCAGGAACGAAAGGGCTTTTCACGCCGACTGCCCCGACTCCGCAAGGAGAGGTAGTCACCGTTCAGGCGGACCCCGGCATTGCAGGGGAGGAGAAAACAGTTTCTTTCACTGTAGCGCCCGCCGACCCCATCAGCTTTTTTAACAACTGTACCAACCCCCCCACTATCCGGCCCAATGACAACTACGATTTTGTGGCAGAAGGTGCGGTCAGTGGCGGTATTCCGGATTATACATTCGAAATTTTGACCGGCCCGGAAACCGGTCCTATTTCGGGGGGTGTTTTTTCACCCACGCTTGCCGGTAACTATGAGATTCAGGTTTCGGATTCGCAATCAGATCCTGACACAGAAACGGCTGTCTGTACCATTTCGGTACCTCTGGTGCTGAACCCAACGTCTTTTACCATCAACAGCGCCAACCAGGATACCCAGTTCAAGGTTTACGGCGCACCGGCGGGCGCATCCTTCACTAAAGTGACGACCCCGGCGGATGCGGGAACCATTGGAGATGGTGATTACGACGCTGTAACCGGCGTCTGGACATTCGACTACACGCCCCCGCAGCAAGAAGTTGAATTTGATGTGGAGTTTACTGATACTGAGAGCGGCTTATCGGTCCCGGGCGGTCCGTATAAGGTGTTCGTGAGCCAGGCTTTCAATGGAGTGGTGACCGAAGCGGGCACCGACCCGGTGGAAACCGTGGAGAGCGCTACCGTGGTCCTCACCAACACCGGGGAGCAGACCTTATCAGATCCGAACGGTGAATTTTCATTCGATGCTCTGGTGTCAACCGGACAAACTTACACGATTTTTGTTTCCAAGGACGGCTATTATTCCGCCGTAAGGGATTTTACAACCTGGGATCCGGCTACGCCTGAAGAATTTGCGCTGACCCCGGTCGGGGATGAAGATGTAGTATTGAGTGGCTCCATTATTCTTGAAGGAGCGACAGCGCCCTATTCGGGTCAGGCGATTGAGGTCACTGTTTCGGGAGACGGCGGTTTTAATCGGGTAGTCTATGCAAATCAACTGGGCCAGTATTCAGCAGTTATTCCCCAAGGGAATACGGGTGAAACTTTCACCATAACAGCGGAAAAGAACGGCTATTTCTTTGATGATCCGACTTCCGGGATTACTAAAGATATCACACTGGGGGATCCGGCTGAGAACACGACAGCGGACGTCACCTTGAAGCCGATTACAAAAATTGCTTTTGACAAGGGATACTTTGCTCCTGAAGTCGATCTTATACTTACGAGCGCTATTCCAGCATTTCCCTTTGACGGAGACTCTGAAGAACTATCGGTTACCGATTCTTCGGGTAATCCGGTCACTTTCGCTTTCGACGATCTCATCGTAGATGGCTACAGCACTACCTTGAACCCGGCTCCGACCACCCTATTCCTTGAGATTCAGGCGGAGACGACAGACGATCACGATATCTCAACGGAACCAGCGGACGCTAATGCGGTTCGTTCTCTTTGTGTAATTCCGCAAGCCGATTCAAAATCCGGATCCGTGGTCGACCCGACCGCTCAGGGCGGCATAGTTGAAACCGACTCCGGGAGCACCATCGTCGATATTCCCGTGGCCGGAATTCAGGGCGTTGACCGCTACATATACCGGGTCAGCGTGGACATCGAAGAGGTGGACGCTTCCGTCCTGGGAGAGCTCTTTGCAGGTGGGGAAGTCGTATCACAGATTTCCATCATCAATGGAAACGGCAAACCCCTGCCGGAGGATGAAATCAATGGATTTAAGGTAAGCCTCAAATATAATGAAGCCGAATTGGATCCCTCGGATCTCACATCCGGTTTGGCACGGGTATACCGAGCAGACAGCGCTTGTGATCTGGATGGATTGACGGATGACATCGGGTTGGATCCCATTCCGGTCCCCGACATCAGTGTAGCCGCCGGTATGGTTACCTTCACCACGACTTCGGCGGGCGCTTTTGCTATCGGAAAAGCAGAAGACGATTTGGCGGCCCCGATGATTACTACCCTTTCCAAAGTCAGCGGCGTCAGTACCGGTGGTGAAAATCTGACAATCAACGGGGATAACCTCTCTACGGTAACTTCTGTCACGGTTCAGGTAAACAGCGGAACCCCCGTTGACGTCACTGGAGATTCTACGATTGGTGAGACGATAAGGTTTCCGGCTCCATCCGCACCTCAAGACGCCCAAGGCACCGTCACTGTTTGCAATTCCGAAAACGAATGCGACAGTGCCGGTTTTGCTTACCAGACGAGTGGAACCCCGCAACCGCCGCCTCCCCCGCCGCCCAGCGGCAATCCGCCGACCGCGGATTTCGAAGTGGAGGAATATGAAGACGCGGAGGTGATTGAAATTAACGCCGGCACCATACTTCAGTTCCGGAATTTATCCTCTAATGCTTCTTCCTGGCTGTGGAACTTCGGTGATGAAGAATCCGGTGATGACAACACCTCTACTGATCGGGAACCCGAACACCAGTACAACACCCCCGGAACCTACGATGTTCGGCTTCGGACCTCGAATTTCAACGGGTCCAGCACAGAGTTGAAGGAAGACTATATTGTCGTTGCCCCGTTAACCGCGGCTTTTACGGTAGAGCCGGAGCAGGGAGACGTACCCGTTACCCTCACGATCACGGATACTTCCGGAAACGTCACCAATCGAGAATGGACCCTGACCGGCCCCGACGGTGAAGAGGAAGTCATTGGGGACGGTGCTGAAACCTTCTCATTGGAAATCGAGGAACCCGGCGAGTACACCATTGCGTTGGCGGTGGAAAACAACGAGTTTTCGGATACCGCCGAACAGACCCTAACCTTTGGCGGCGAGATTCAGCTGATCGCCGACTTTGACTTCTCGGTGGACGGATGTGTCGTTACGTTCGAAAACCTGTCGGAAGGCCCCTACGATGTCGTTCTCTGGGAGTTCGGGGATGATGGCTTTTCCGAAGAGCGCGACCCGGCACCCTTTCAATTTGCCAGAAACGGCGCCTATGACGTCACTCTCGCCATCGCTACCGCTGACGGTACTGTCACCGACAGCATCACCAAGACCGTTAATGTGGTGAACTGTGGCGGAGAGGTTACCGTGGATGCCGGATTTGATCCATCCCGAACGTCAGGTGTGGCACCATTGACTGTTCGGTTTACCGACACATCCACGTCCGACCCCGTCGGCATTGTCGATACTTGGTCATGGGATTTTAATGGCGATGGCTTTGCGGACAGCACCCTCCAGAGTCCCTCCTATACCTTTGATCAACCCGGCGATTACACCGTTACTTTGGTTATTGGGGTATCCGGAACGGCGGTAACAGACCAGGCCAGCCAGGTGATTTCCGTCCGGGAACCGGATGGAAACGGAGAAATCGTCGATCCGCCCATGGGCCAGCAGCCCCAGGACGGGGCAGCTGGAATCGGGTTGAATCCGTCCCTGGTGGTCGGCCCCTATAATGATCCGGAAAATCCCTACGGTGCAACCGTTTGGGAGATTGCAACCGACCTCAGTTTTGAGGAGATGTTTGTAATCTGGCGGCAAATTAAAGATGCCGGAACGGATGAAGATTTTACGCTTGACATACCGGACTTCATTCTTGAATCCGGTCCGGCAACTTATTATTGGCGGGTCAAGTTCATCGACGCCCCCGGGTTGGGATTGGTTTGGGGCGGGCCCTACATTTTTACCCCCGGGGGGGCCGATCCCCGCCGATGACATCATGCGGCCGGGCTTCATTG
>CAZNLT010000117.1:0-7141 GCA_964573705.1 uncultured Desulfobacterales bacterium | reverse complement strand
TGGGCCGGACCCTACATGTTCACCACGGTGGGAACCGATCCCGATGACCAGGACGGCGACGGGGTTCCGGATGACCAGGAAGTTAGTGATCCGGGCGCTTTATTCCCGGGTCTGGACCCGACCAATCAGCTGCTTCTGTTCGTCCGGTCGGCAATGGGAGACGGATATTGGGCAGTGGAAGGTTTGGACAATGTGGTAGACCTGATAGAGTTGAAAGCCTACACTACCGACGCCGAGGGAGTTGCGGTGCCGCCCGATACTGAAATGCCGCTGGGCCTGATCGGTTACAAACTCCAGACCTTCGCCCCTGGCGACGAAGCCAAGGTTCGGGTCTTCTTCAACCCGGCTGCGCCGGATAATGCGGCCTGGTATTCTTTTGTCTGGGTCGAAGGCTGGCAGGAGTTTTCCGGCAGCACGGCGGTGTTCGGGGATGATATGAGCTATGTGACGCTCACCCTGAGAGACGGCGGCATCGGAGATGCCGACGGAATCGAGAACGGGATCATCATCATTCCGCTTTCCGGCTTCGGCGTCGTTATTGCCGAAGAGGGCGGCGACGGCGGCAGCGATACCTGTTTCATTGAATCGCTGACCCCCGTGCAGAGCGGATGGCGGCTTCTGCCCTTCGCGGCGTTGCTGGTCGTAACGGCTGGTTACTTCTGCCGCGGAAGGATGCACAAGTAAAAGGATTAAAGCGCCCGCCGCGGCGGGCGCACCAAAACAAACAACCGAACGAGGGCGGTCTTTGACCGCCCTTTTTTTCGCTTTCTCACTTTGGAATATCCACTAATTAATAGCTCGGGATTTTATGCATACACGTTTTTACTCTTCTGAAGGCGAGGTGGGATCAAAGCTACCTCAACTTTGGGTATGAGCGATTAGAACGATTGGAGGTTTCGAATCCCAAAAATATCTTGACGGATTTTGCCACCCAGGGGTATAGGTAGCCACGGTTCCAATCCAGTAATAATATTTTTTATTGAAGCATTGAGTGTGGTCCTGCCTGATTTGAGAATGGGATATGGGCTCCCGGTATCTGACCCCCTGTGCGTAATTGTTTAATTCACTGATGAGGGTTTAGACCCCATGAATGATTCAACTTGCGGAAAGGAAGGAAGCAAAGGCGTGAATTTTGTGCAAACGGCAAGGAACGGAACGGCACTGATGGTGATGTGCATGGCTCTTTTCGGGTGCAGCAGCTTATACCAGGTCGATTTGCCGGCAGCGCGGCAGCAAAACCTGGCGGCGGACCGTGCGATTTTGCATCAGAACGATATCGTTATTGAGGACAGCTTTTTATCCCAGGACGAGGCTGTTCAAATAGGGCTCGCCAACAACCTGGAAAGGCGCATATCGCAAGCCCTCATCGATATCGCCGATGATGTGGCTCGGTCTGAAAAACTCCGTCTGCTTCCCAGCCTTACCGTCAATGGGAATATCGCCTACCGAGATGAACTGCCCCAGCGGGAGTTTATTGATTCCACCACTGGTGAAACACAGTTAAGCAATTCCGTGTCTCAGGAGCGTTTTCAGAGAACCGCAAGTGCCAATCTTACCTGGAATCTTCTGGATTTCGGTCTTTCTTATTTTCGTTCCAGGCAGGCGGCGCATCAAAGCGAAATTCGACGGCTTGAGCAGGAACGTCAGGCCCAGACCCTTGCATTGGATATTGTGATGGCGTATCGGCAGGCAGCCCTTGCGGAGGATAACCTGGCCTATATCGCTGAAATGGCGGAAATGACGCAAAGGTTCAAGGAAAGTGCCGATGCTCTGGTAGAGGAACGTCGGTTGGATCCGATTGTGGCCCGGCAAATTGAAAGAGACCTCACGAGCTTAGCGGTAACGGCGGGTGATCTTCAGGCGGAAATGTCGGGGGCCCGAATCACCTTGTGCCGACTGATGGGCATCAGCCCCATGTCCGATTTTAAGATGAGTACCGATGAATTTCTTTATTCAAGGCTTGAATCGCTGCCCGACCTAAAACAATTGGATCCGGAAGCTTTGGAGGCGCTGGCGCTTTTAAACCGGCCGGAACTTTATTCGGAAGACCTCCAGGAATTAATTCAGCAAGATGAGGCCCGGGCCGCTTTGGTGTCCATGTTTCCCGGTATTCGCCTGAACGGCGGGTA
The DNA here is from genome assembly GCA_964573705.1 of uncultured Desulfobacterales bacterium. Taxonomy (GTDB): domain Bacteria; phylum Desulfobacterota; class Desulfobacteria; order Desulfobacterales; family Desulfococcaceae; genus JAABSQ01. The sequence continues at coordinate 5,012 of CAZNLT010000117.1, read as the reverse complement.
TATGTACGACGGAGACGACTTTTTGGTGGACAGTACATGGACCACCGTGGGCGCGGATCTGGTCTACGATTTGTTGTCATTGCCTTCAGGGTGGTATGATTACCGAGCCAAAAAAAAGGGTGTTGAACATGCCCGGTTAGAACGATTGTTGCTCACCGCCTCGATTATTGCCCAGGTTCATCTCTCCCTGCACGATTATGGAGTTCGAAAAAAGCAGTTTGAATTATACAGCGCTTCATACGATATTCGGACGGATTTGCTGGATATGACCCGGGAACGAAATGCCGCCGGCACCGCCGGTTTTCCGGACACCCTGGTGACCGAAAGAATGATGGAAACGGTGGTGGGCCGCATCCAGCGGGGCAGACAACTTGCATCCCTCTTAAATGCTTATGACACTTTGGCGGTCACTATCGGCATGCGGTATCCGCAGTGGGATGAAATTACTTTTTCATCGGATGATACTTCACCGTCTGAAGAATTTCCCGAAGATCCGGCCGAAAATTCTCTGATCGATACTCTCGGGAGGGGTGAAAAAAATGATGAGGCAATTGGGAATGATCTGGGTGGTGGGTATTCATATCTAATTCCTTAACTTTCGAATAATGCTTCCCTATTCCGCCAAATCCTCCAAAACCTCCCACCGCGCATACATCGCCTCCAGCTCCGCTTCCAGAGCCTCCAGCCGCTCCGTATACCCGGCGACCTCTCCCCCCTCTGTTTTGTAAACCGCCGGGTCGGATAATTTCCGCTGCAGCTCGGCCTGTTCCGCCTCCAAAGCTTCAATCCGCCCCGGAAAATTTTCCAATTCCTGCCTTTCTTTGTAGCTGAGCTTCCTGGGCCGTTCAGCCCGCGGCTTCGGTTCGGGAGATGGGGCTGCTGTTTTTTCCGGCACCGGCTCCGATTCCGGCCGCTGTTCCAGCCAATCATCATATCCCCCCACATATTCGTTGACTTCGGCGTCTCCTTCGAAGGCGAAGACGCCGGTCACCACATGGTTCAAAAAAACCCGGTCGTGGCTGACCAGGAGGAGGGTGCCGGTGTATTCGACCAGGAGGTTTTCCAACATTTCCAGGGTTTCCAGGTCGAGGTCGTTGGTGGGTTCGTCGAGGACCAGGACATTGGCCGGTTTGGCGAAGATCTTGGCCAGGAGGAGCCGGTTTCGTTCGCCGCCCGAGAGCATGGAGACCGGGCTGCGGGCACGGTCGGGGGGGAAGAGAAAGTCCCCGAGATAGCCGATGATGTGGCGGGGTTTGCCGTTGATGACGACCTGGTCGTTGCCGTCGGCCACATTGTCCTGGACCGATCTGGATTCATCGAGCCGGACCCGAAGCTGATCGAAATAGGCGATCTCCAGGTGGACCCCGTGGCGGACCGTCCCGGTGTCCGGGGGCAGATGCCCCAGCAGCAGGTTGAGCAGGGTGGTTTTACCGGCGCCGTTGGGACCGATGATGCCGATTTTATCCCCCCGCTGAATGGTGGTGGAGAAGTTTTGGATAATGGGCCGCCCGTCATAATGATAAGCAATATTTTCGGTTTCGATGACCAGTTTGCCGGTGCGCCGGGCTTCCTGGGCCTGAAGATCGGCGGCGCCCATCCGCTCTCGTCGAAGCCGCCGTTCTTCCCGCATTTTTTCCAATGCCCTCACCCGGCCCTCATTTCGGGTGCGGCGGGCCTTGACCCCCCGGCGAATCCAGGTCTCCTCCCGGGCCAGTTTTTTATCGAACCGGGTCCAGTGTTCCGATTCGGTCTCCAGGGCGGCCGCTTTTCGCTCCAGAAAGGTGTCGTAACCGCAGTTCCAGCTTCGAAGCCGTCCTCGGTCCAGTTCAATAATGCGGGTGGCCAGTTTGCGCAGAAACATCCGGTCATGGGTCACGAACAGAAGGGCCTTGACGTGACGCAGCAGAAATTCCTCCAGCCACCGAATGGCGCTGATATCGAGGTGGTTGGTGGGCTCATCCAGGAGCAGAAGATCGGGGTCGGCCACCAGGGCCCGGGCCAGCAGGACCCGGCGCTTGAGTCCGGCCGAGAGGGCGTTGAAATCGGCCTTCGGGTCCAGGTCCATGCGGGAGAGGATGGTCTCCACCTGCGGGCGAATGTCCCACTCCTCCGAAAGGGGGTCGCTTTCCCGGGCCCGTTTTTCCGCCACCACTTCGTATATTTTACCGGTCAGACCGGGATCGACTTCCTGAGTCAGCCGGGAGATCCGTACCCCCTGCCGGCGAATGATTTCGCCTGAATCCGGAAGGATTTCCCCGTTGATCAGCTTCAGAAGGGTCGATTTTCCGGACCCGTTTCGACCCAGCAGGCACACCCGTTCTCCGGATTCGATGGTCAGCCGAACCTCATCCAGAAGCGGGTGGCCGCCGAATCCCAAGGATATGTTTTGCAGGTTTACAAGGGACATTACAAGGGTTTCTCCGTGTCCGACAATTCTCAACAAAAATTTTAACTTTACCTTTAATTTTAATCGGGGGCAAGGGGGTTTTGAATCCGGAAGAGGCACGAAGCCATCCTGAATATCCGTTTTCATCCCGGTCATCCTGATTCGGTTTGAGGAACCAGCCGAAAAATGCTACCATCCAAGACTTCTCAAAGATAATTGATCAGACTTCATCAAAAAGAGGAATGCCTATGCGCGGCCTTCTGATCCTCTCCGCGGTTGTGGTGATTTCAATTGCTTTTCCCATTTCGATTTACGGGGCGGAGACCGAGATCCGCCATCAATTTTCCACCACCGGCAACCGGTATGTGTTTACGGGCAGTTTTCGGGTGAACGCCGACGGAAAATGTCTGATGGACATGCTCTATGAACCGGACCAGTTGCGGCAGTACGCCCGCCATGCCGATGCCGTCGAACTGGTCGGAGAGGGGGATCATTGGCAAACCATCACCTATGATTACCGCAAGATATTCTATCACGCCAGGTCGACCTTCAAGAGAGAATTGGATCGCAATAAGGATCGCATCACCTATCGGCTCACCGCCATTGAACAGGGCGGGCTGGTCTCTCCGGACATTCAGTCCATCCGTGGATACTACGGGGTAAGTACTGAAAACGGGGGGCTCCGGGTCACCTTTCATCAGGAGGGGGTCATCGGGTCGGGCATGCTGAGCGGGTTTTATTTTTACAAGGCGGAAAAAGAGGCGGTGGGGTTTGTCGAAAATATGAGGGACTATGCTCTGAGTCACTGTAAATGAAGAACCGTGGGGACTCTTGGCGGCGGTCTTTGGGCGCCCACCTTTCCAAACCCGGTTTGCTGATTATGTTTAGGTCGTCTGGATTTCAGAAACCCGGTTCCGAAGGGAAGGGAGAAGGCATGAATCAAGATGCAAAAGCCCTGATGACCTACCACCAGGAGACCAAGCACCATTTTCGCCGGTACGCCCGGTCCCCCGGCTATATGGACTGGCAGAACCAGCCGATTCCGTTTCGCACCTATGAGGGCGCCGAGCCCGTGCCTTTGGATCTGCTGAAGGAGGACCCGGCGGGGGAGTACCCGGAACTCTACCGTCGGGAGCATCATTCGAGCGGCCCCGTATCCAAGGGATCGATCGGCGCATTTCTGGAGCTGTCGATGGGGCTTTCCGCCTGGAAGGCGGCCGGTCCCAGCCGGTGGGCCTTGCGGATGAACCCGTCCAGCGGAAATCTCCATCCCACCGAGGCCCATCTGGTGATTCCTCAGGCGAAGGATTTGAGTCCCGGGGTGTACCACTACAATCCCTATCCGCATGCCTTGGAAAGGCGGGCGGTGCTTCCGGAATCTCTTTGCGAGGAGATTCGGGGCCACTTCGGGGCGGAGGTGTTTCTGGTGGGCCTGAGCAGCATCTTCTGGCGGGAAGCCTGGAAATACGGGGAGCGGGCCTTTCGGTACTGCAATCATGATGTGGGCCATGCCTTGGCCGCCCTGGCCTTTTCGGCCAATCTTCAGGGGTGGAAACTGAGCTGCCTTCACCGGCTTTCGGACGCGGATATAAACCGGATACTGGGGTTTGATCGAACCGAGTGGAAGCCCTTGGAAGCCGAACACCCCGACCTGATATGTGTGGTTCATCCCGCGGAAACGGAAACGGCTTCGGATCTGGACCGGGCGGTGCTTTCCGCTTTTTCAGAATTGAAATTTCAAGGCACGCCCAACCGTCTCAGCCGTGATCCGGTCGACTGGAAGGCGATCCGGCGGGCCGCCGAAGCCGGCGAGAAGCCGCGGACCGATGAAAAGCGGCCTGTCTTTGAAGAAGATGCTTTCGCCCCTGAGGCCGATTCCGCCCTTTCGGCCGCCGGGATCATCCGCCGGCGACGCAGTGCGGTCTCTTTCAGCGGAAAAGGAATGCTTGCGCGGAAGCGTTTTCTATCCATGCTGGAGATGACTCTGCCCCGGCGCAACTGTCCGCCGTTTGACCTCGGGCTGGGGCCGCCTCGGGTGAATCTCCTGCTGTTCGTCCACCGTGTGGAGCAGATGGAGCCCGGTCTCTATTTTTTCCATCGGACCGGGAACGGTCCGGACCGGATTCGAAAACATACCCGTTCCGATTTCGAATGGGAACCGGTGGAAGGAAACCGGCGACTTTTCCTGCTGGAGGCGGGGAATTTTCAAGACACCTCCATCGCCCTCAGCTGCCATCAGGGGATCGCCGGATACAGCGCCTTTTCCCTGGGGATGATCGCCGATTTTCAGGAGACGGTTGCCGAGGCGCCTTACAAGTACCGGCACCTGTTCTGGGAGACCGGCATGATCGGGCAGGTCTTTTATCTGGAGGCCGAAGCCCACGGGGTTCGCGGCACCGGAATCGGGTGCTTTTTCGATGATCCGGTCCATGAGCTTTTGGGGTTGAAGGATTCGACTTTTCAGAGCCTTTACCATTTCACGGTGGGGGATCCGGTGGAGGATGCGCGGCTGTCCACCTATCCGCCGTATCATCACCTGAAAAGATAAGTACCTGTGCATATATTTCTGTACCTGATGTTGTAGGGGCAATCCCCCTGTGGTTGCCCCGGCTAAGGGCAGGCACGG
>CAZNLT010000116.1:14704-18820 GCA_964573705.1 uncultured Desulfobacterales bacterium | reverse complement strand
GCCACCGATATGGCGGTCGGCCGGTGCGGGGACCCCATTTACAGTATTACGAGCCCCGACCCCCCCGCCGACTGCAAAATCAAAGGGCTCTGCTGCGGTTTCGTCAAAGTCGGCCCGCCGCTTTCGGCCGGGCAGGAGGTCACCCTCAAAGACGCCCGCCGACAGATCAAGGTCCGCATTCAGGAGGACATCCGCCCGAATCGCACCGCCCGCATTGCCCTGAAAAAAATGGTGTAATCCATACACAACCAATCAACCCAACATAACCAGGAGGAGGGACCATGGCCAAGGAGATCAGTGAGTTAACTATAAAGGACGATGTCCGGTACGCGGAAGACCACGAATGGGCCAAAAAGGAAGGCGGCGCCGTCAAAATCGGGATTTCCGATTACGCCCAGGACCAGCTGGGCGACATCGTGTTCGTGGAACTGCCCGAGGTGGACAGCGACCTGAAAAAGGGGGATGAATTCGGCACCGTCGAATCGACCAAGGCGGTCTCGGAGCTGTACATGCCCCTGGGCGGCAAGGTGGTGGCGATCAATGAAGCCCTGGCCGACGATCCGGAGCAGGTCAACAAAGACCCCTACGGCGGCGGCTGGATGGTCGAAATCGAGCCGAGCGACCCGGCCGAATTCGAGGCCATGATGGACAAGGACGCCTACCTCGAGATGCTGAAAGGACTCTGATATGAGATATTTACCCCATACCAATGAGGATGTCGCCGAAATGCTTCAGGCGGTCGGCGCCGAGAGCCTCGACGATCTCTTCTCCACCATTCCGAAGGACTGCCGCTTCACCGGGGACCTGGATCTTCCCCCGGCCATGACCGAATGGGACCTGACCAATCACATGGCCGAGCTGGCCGGGCAGATGGCCGCCTGGCCTGAGTGCAAGGTGTTCGTGGGCGCGGGCAGCTATTCCCACAATATCCCGGCCTCGGTGCCCTATCTCCTGAGCCGGTCCGAGTTTTCCACCGCCTACACCCCCTACCAGCCGGAGATCAGCCAGGGCACCCTGCAGGCGATCTTCGAGTACCAGACCCTGGCCTCCCGGCTGCTGGGCATGGAGGTGGCCAACGCCTCCATGTACGACGGGGCCTCGGCCCTGGCCGAAGCCCTGCTGATGGCCATTCGAATCGCCCGCGGCAAAAAGACTACGGTGGCGGTCTCCAAGCTGATTCACCCGATGTACCGACAGGTGGTGCAGACCTATTTCGACCCCACCGACTACAAGATCGCGGAACTCGACTACCTGCCCGACGGTTCCACCGATCTGTCTCCCGTGGAGGGGTTGGACGACCTGGCCGTTATCGCGGTCCAGTCCCCCAATTTCTTCGGGTGCGTCGAAAACATTCAGGCGGTGAGCGATGCGGCCCACAAGCACAAGGCGCTGTCGGTCATCGGGTTCACCGAACCGCTGGCCTACGGCCTGTTCAAAAGCCCCGGCAGCCAGGGGGCCGACATCGCCTGCGGCGAGGGCCAGAGCCTGGGCATTCCCCAATCTTACGGCGGGCCGGGGCTGGGCATGTTCACCGCCCTTCAGAAGTATGTCCGGTCCATGCCGGGACGGCTCATCGGCCAGACCACCGACAGAAACGGCGAACGGGGCTTCGTCCTCACCCTGGCCACCCGGGAGCAGCACATCCGCCGGGAAAAGGCCACCTCCAACATCTGCTCCAACCAGGGGCTCTGCGCCACCATGACCACCATGTACATGGCCTCTTTGGGCGGCACCGGCATCCGCAAGGTGGCCCGGCTCAACCGGGACAAGGCCGAGTACATGAAATCGGAGCTCAAAAAGGCGGGGCTCGAGATCCCGTTCGAGCGGCCCACCTTCAACGAGTTCGTGGTGAAATTCCCCGAAGGGTATGAATCCACCTATCAGAAACTGATCGACCGCCAGATCGTGGCCGGCATTCCCATCGAGTGCCACTACCCCGAACTGACGGACCACTATCTTCTCTGCGTCACGGAAACCCACAGCAAGGCCGATATCGACGCACTGGTTAAGGAGGTGACGGCATGATAAAAGTTGCGGGCACGACCGGCCTGATTATGAATGAACCCCTGCTCTGGGAAAAGAGCAAAAAAGGGCGGTGCGGCATCTCCATCCCCGAATCGGATGTGCCGTCGGCCCCGCTGGATGCCGAATTCGAGGGCGAGGGCCCCGATTTTCCGGATCTCAGCGAGGTGGATGTGGTCCGCCACTTCACCCGGCTCTCCCAGTGGAACTTCGGGGTGGACACCGGAATGTATCCCCTCGGGTCCTGCACCATGAAGTACAACCCCAAAATCAATGAAAAGATCGCCGCCATGCCGGGCTTTGCCGGGGCCCATCCCATGCTCCCGCCGGAGCTTTCCCAGGGCACCCTGCGGCTGATGTACGAGCTGGAAGGTTTTCTCAACGAGATCACCGGCATGGACGCCACCACCCTGCAGCCGGCCGCCGGGGCCCACGGCGAGCTGACCGCCATGCTGCTGTTTTACGCCTATCACAAGAGCAAGGGCGAAAAGCGCTCCAAGATCCTGATCCCGGATACCGCCCACGGCACCAACCCGGCCAGCGCCACCCTCTGCGGGTACGAGTCGATTCCCCTGGAATCGGGAGAAGACGGCATCCTCACCGTGGAAAAAGTGGCCGAACTGATGGACGAAGACACCGCCGGCATTATGGTGACCAACCCCAACACCCTGGGGCTGTTCGAGGAAAACATCCAGAAAATCGCCGAGATCGTCCATGACAAGGGCGGCCTGGTCTACTGCGACGGGGCCAACCTGAACGCGGTCATGGGCGTGGTCAAGATGGGGGCGATCGGCATCGACGCCATCCATCTCAACCTGCACAAGACCTTTTCCACCCCCCACGGCGGCGGCGGGCCCGGCTCCGGACCGGTCTGCGTGCGAAAACACCTGGAGCCCTTCCTGCCGATCCCCCGGGTCACCAAAGACGGGGACCGGTACGTATTTCGGTACGACCGTCCCGATTCCATCGGCAAGATCCATGCCTTCTACGGCAACTACGGCATTCTGATTCGGGCCTACAGCTATATCCTGACCATGGGGCAGGACCTGAAGCGGGCCAGCCAGTACGCGGTGCTGAGCGCCAACTACATCAAGGAAAAGCTCAAGGACGTGCTCCACCTGCCCTACGACCGGCCCTGCATGCACGAGTGCGTCTTCACCGATAAAAACCAGGAGCCCTATAAAATCACCACCCTGGATATGGCCAAGCGGCTGATCGATTACGGGTTTCATCCGCCCACCATCTATTTTCCGCTGGTGGTCCACGGGGCGATCATGATCGAGCCCACCGACACCGAGCCCAAAGAAAACCTCGACCAGTTCATCGAGGCCTTCCGCAGCATCACCCAGGAGGCTGCGGAAAATCCGGACCAGCTTCGAGAAGCGCCCACCGTCCCGAAGGTGCGGCGGCTGGACGAGGCCACCGCGGCCCGAAAACCGGTGCTGTGCGGCTTGAACTAAGGTGAATGCATGACTGTACCCCCCTGGCTCTGCGTCGATCTGTCGCTCACCGACTATGAAGACGCCCTGGCCCTTCAGCGGAAGATCGTCGCCGCCCGCCAAGACCGGCGGCTCGACCAGGACGTGGTGCTGCTGCTGGAGCACCCCCCGGTCTTCACCCTGGGGCGCCACGGGGGGCGGGAAAACCTGACCGCCACCGAGGGCTTTTTGTCCGAGCGGGGGATTCGGGTGGTCCAGATCGAACGGGGCGGAAACATCACCTACCACGGTCCGGGCCAGCTGGTGGCCTATCCCATTCTCGATCTGAATGCATTGCGGCTGCCGGTGAAGGATTACGTCACCGGGCTGGAACGGGTGATGGCCGCCGCCGCCGCCGACCAGGGGGTGGTCGCCGTCGGAGATGAAAAGAACCGCGGGACCTGGGTGGAAGGCCGCAAACTGGGCAGCATGGGGATTACCGTGCGCCGGGGGATCAGCTTTCACGGGCTGGCCCTCAATGTCAACACCGACCTGGGACCCTTTACCTGGATCCATCCCTGCGGGCTGCACAATGTCCGCATGACCTCGATGGCGGCCGAACTGGGCCGGGAGGTGGAGATGGCGGCGGTCCGCAAATCGATGATCCGCCACCTGA
>CAZNLT010000116.1:0-14604 GCA_964573705.1 uncultured Desulfobacterales bacterium | reverse complement strand
CTGGGCCGGGAGGTGGAGATGGCGGCGGTCCGCAAATCGATGATCCGCCACCTGACCGGAATGCTGGGCCGGGAAGGGGTTCCCACGACGGCGGATGCGCTCCGCGAGCGTTTGCAATAAAATCGATTCAGGCTTAGGTTTGGGGTGTGGGCACCCTTAATTTCATGACACCAGGTAGGAAATTACGATGAATACAACCGAGTCCGGAATTCGAGTCCGAAAACCCCGGTGGCTGAGCCGAAAACTGCCCACGGCGGCCGAGTATGAAATGGTCCGGTCCCTGATTCGGGACGGGCGACTGCACACCGTCTGCCAGGAGGCCAAATGCCCCAACCAGTTCGAGTGCTTCTCCAACCGGACCGCCACCTTCATGATCCTGGGATCGCGGTGCACCCGCAACTGCCGGTTCTGCAACGTGGCCTCGGGGCCCGACGGCCCGCCCGATCCGGAGGAGCCGCGGCGGGTGGCCGAAGCGGCCGAACGGATGAAGCTCAAGTACGTGGTGGTCACCTCGGTCACCCGGGACGACCTGGCCGACGGCGGCGCCGGCCTCTTCGCCGAAACCATCACCCGGATTCGGGAGCGCATCCCCGAGGCCCTGGTGGAGGTCCTGATCCCCGATTTTCAGGGAGATGCGGCGGCCCTTCAAACAGTGCTGACGGCCCGGCCCGATGTCCTCAACCACAACATCGAAACCGTCCCCCGGCTCTACGACCGGGTGCGCCCCCAGGCCGACTACCGCCGATCCCTGGAACTCCTGCACCGGGTCACGGTCTTCGCCCCGGATATCCCGGCGAAATCGGGGATCATGCTGGGGCTGGGGGAGACCGAAGCCGAAATCCGGCAGACCCTTACCGATCTCTACCGGGCCGGGTGCCGGTACCTGACCCTGGGCCAGTACCTGCAGCCGAGCAGAGACCATCTGCCGGTGGATCGGTTCGTCCCCCCTGAAGAATTCGACCGGTGGCGCGAGGAGGCCCTGGCCGTCGGCTTCACCGACGCTGCCAGCGGCCCCTTTGTTCGAAGCTCCTATCACGCAAAAGAATTGTACACGGGCAAACAGGGGTAGGTCCCTGGACGCTCACCCATTTAAGGACGGAGGAAAAACACGCATGGACAAAAGCTTTATCATGACCGCCTTCGGCAAGGACCGCCCCGGCATCGTGGCGGATGTGACCGGGGTGCTCTTCGACACCGGCTGCAACCTGGAAGACACCACCATGACCCGCCTGGCCGACGAATTCACCCTGATCCTGCTCTTCACCGGCCGGGGCGACGACCTGGACGACCGGCTCCACAAGGAATGCCGGCGGCTGGAGATCGAAAAGGGGCTGTCGGCCTTTATCCGGCCGGTGGAGATCGGGCATTCGGAACCGGCCGGGGGCGAAATCCACACCATCGAGGTCGAGGGGCTCGACCAGGCCGGGATCGTCTATAAAATCAGCCGGTATCTGGCCTCCCAACAGATCAATATCGAAAAACTGACCTCCCGAAACACCTTTTCGCCGGAAAGCGGCGCCGCCCTTTATTCCATGGAGGTGGAGGTGCGGGTGCCCGAGGGCCTGTCCGCCGACGATGTGGAAGAGGGGCTCGATCCGATCGCCAATGAATTGAATGTGGATATCAGCGTGACCTGATTCGGCGGCGATTCAGCATGTTCAGCAAAACAAAAGCCGAGGGGAGTATCCTCGGCTTTTGTTTTTACAAAGAAATGAATTCGCAAAACGGACAGGTAGCATTTACGCCGTCATCGAACTTTCCTGGAGAATTCATTGTTCCGGACCAGATCCAGGTCAATCCCACTCAATGGTGAACTCCTGAAAAAATCCACCAGGTCCGTGTGGGACTGGGTTAACCGATGGTATGATTCCACCGAAATGACCACGACCTTTTCTATTCCTTGGTCGGTAATCAGTTGAGGTCCGCACCTCGTTGCCTTTTCAATGACTTCTTCGAAACGATTTGCTGCATCCTGCAATTCCCATCTGTCGACCATTTGGCAGCCTCCTTATTGAATAACGCCGGTCCGCGGGGAGATGTCGCCTTGACATGAATGTGCCGGGTTCGTCCACCGTCCCTTTAATTCGCACACCGGAGTCGGTTTGGGACAGGAAAAATAAAGCAAGCGGAAGGTTTCATTCTTCCTTCATCTTGCTGAAATCGATCTGCGGATAGTGTTTTTTTGCGCACTCCGGACAGACGCCGTGGCTGAATTCAGCATCTGAATGGGCCCGAATGTACGATTCGATCTGATTCCAGTAGCCCTGGTCATCCCGGATATTTTTGCAAAAGGAGCAGATGGGCAGAAAACCGCGAAGGGTTTTGACCTCCGAAAGGGCCTGTCTCAGCTTCTCGATCACGCGATCGCGCTCGGCTTCCGCATCTTTTCGTCTCAGAATCTCCTGCTGGGCGCAGGTGAGTTCGTGTTCGATCTCCGCCATCTGTTTCAAAATTGCCAGTACCGGGCGGTGTTCGATTTCCACCCCTTTTCGCCGGCTTTCCCAGACCAGGTAGCCGTATAAAAATGGCAGTGCAAACACGGATATCACCAACCGGCTGGCCAGGGTCCCCTGCATAATGGACCAATAGCCGGGGGTTCCGGCAAAAGCGCCGGTAGCGAACAGCAGCACGTCGAGCCACATCACCCCGAGCAGGGTTAGATACACCCGAAGCCACATTTTGAGATTGAGGGCGGGTTTTCCGAGATATTCCCAGGCCATGGCCAGAAACACCAGATCGACCAGCGTGGTCGCCACCGAGGCGGTATTGATCCGAAGGCTCGGCAGCGGAACGTACGCGAGCCGGTCCACACCGATAATATCCATCTGCATGTGCAGGGCGGCGGCGATGATCGGCGCCATGGCGGAGACCCCGACCACCGTGGAAATGGCCACCCGAGTGGCCCTCGGGCCGTCGAAGACGTAGACCACGAAGATGGACAGCAGCAGGGCGGTATAAAACACCGTGGAACCGACCACGAAGGTGATGCTGGCGAATTGAACGGCCACCCCGGCGTCGGTCACCCAGGACATAATGGCGGTAATGCCGCCCATCAGCGCATAAAAATGGATCGGGCCGAACCGGTGGCGCAGAGAATGCGCCCAGAGCACCAGAAGATAGACGGTAATCGCTTCAACGATCAGAATGATGACTTCATTTCCCATCTCTCATGGATACACCGCTTGAATCTAAAAAGAAAGCGGGATTCCCGAGATCTTTCCGGGGAGATCTTTGCCTGGGTCCAGGTTGAGTTCGGCACGATCCCATTCGACCCCATTCGCCAAAAAAAATGCCGGGGGAATACCCGGCATTTTTTTGCGCTAATTGGTTTCGGATCAGCTGTTGATCGCGATCTTCCTGGCTTTGGCGCCTTCGGATTTGGGCACCCTCAGTCGCAGCACACCGTCTTTGTAGGCGGCTTCGATCTTGTCGGCCTCCACATCGGTGGGCACCCGAAAGCTTCTCCGGAAGGAGCCGTGGCGGCTCTCCTTCACATGATAGTTTTCCTGCTTGTCTTCCCGCTCTTCTTTCTTTTCGCCGCTCAGGGTCAGAATGCCGTTGGAGAGGGTGATATCGATGTCTTCCTTGTTCATCCCCGGCATTTCGGCCTTGACTACCAGCGAATCCTCGGTTTCGGACACATCGATGGACGGGGCCCAGGTTTGACCCTCTCCGAACAGGGTGGGCATATCGAAATCGTCGAACCACCGGTCGAATCGATTGAACAAATCCAAGGAAGCGGGACGATTCCATACATCCGTGTTCCCTCTTGCAGGTAGAAAACGTGCCATGATAACACCTCCTATTGTATGTTAAATTAGTTGCTTACCTTCATTTCTGAGTAAAATATAATGCAAGAGGAAAGGGTGTCAAGGGGGGGATTTTAAATTTTAATGCACGAAGCGTACCACCTGTTTAGAAAGGTGCAACTTTGATCCCGGGAAAGGGTTTCAAGCGATGATTTCAATTTTTTTTATAGCCAACTCAAACAGGGATTTGGCCTGTTTCCTTTGCCGGGCAGACCGGCCGGTGAAGCGGTTGAAAATGCTTTGACATTGAGCCTGACCGGGTGTACTAATTGGGATTAGTTGCTTTTCAGGTTCAAACAGTTTCTATCTTTTGAGCGTCATTTTCATCTTTCCCGTTTATTTTTCCTTGTGATTTTGGCAAAAAACCGACAATTGAAGAAATTGAAGAATAGGCCGAAAATTCCCGCTCTGAAGGCATTTCAACCAAATAGACCCTTATGAAAAGGCTATTTGACACCGCACCGCTGAGCCCCTAAAATGCCGGTTCGCTCTGGATTGTGGATACCAGAAAGCCGAGGAAAACCGCTTCAATGGCAATGAGCAGCAACAGATGGAAGGCGATTTCCGAATCTCCCTATCCCTGGGAACGGGAGGCCCTGGAATTTATCCGGGAAAGACTGCCGGACCATGAACCCTACCGGGCCTGGGCCAACTTCGAGTTCATCGCCGACGACGGCAGTGTGAATGAAGTCGACCTTCTGGCGGTGACCCCGAAAGGTTTTTTCCTGGTGGAAATCAAAAGCCGCCCCGGGGTGCTGAAGGGGGACGCCGGCACCTGGACCTGGGAAACCGAAGGCCGTTACTTGACGACCGACAACCCGCTGATCGGTGCTAACCGGAAAGTGCGAAAACTTGCATCACTTCTCAGCCGGCAGAAATGCGCCCGCAAAACCAAGTTGCCGTATCTGGAAGCCCTGGTGTTCTGTTCGGCCCCTGATCTGGAAAACCGGCTCTCGGAAAACGGCCGAACCCGGATCTGCCTTCGGGATCGCCCGGAACAAGGCGATCGCCCCCCCCGGCCCGGCATCATCGCCGCCCTGCAGGAACGGAAGGCATACGGTCTGAGAGAAACCATCTCCACGCCCATTAACCGCCCGACAGCCAAAATCATCACGCGGGCCATGGAAGCGGCCGGTATTCGGGAATCCCAGAAAAAACGGCGGGTGGGCGATTTTCAGCTCAATACCATCATCGAAGAGGGGCCCGGATATCAGGACTGGCATGGAACCCACGTGACGATGCCGGAGGTGGAACGGCGGGTGCGCATTTACCTGGTCCGAAAGGCCGCCGCCCCTGAGGAGCGCGCCACCATTCAGCGGGCCGCAACCCGCGAGTTTCAGCTCCTGGAAAACCTCCAGCACCCGGGCGTGCTCCAGGCCCATACCCCCACCGAGCACGAGTTGGGCCCGGCCATCATCTTCGAGTATTTCCCCAATGCCATGCGGCTGGACCTGTTTCTGACCGAACGGGGCCACAGCCTGGAACCGGATCACCGGCTCGATTTTCTCCGGCAGATCAGCGAGACCGTTCAGCACGCCCATGAACAGCGTGTGATTCACCGCGCCCTGAGTCCCCAGAGCATCCTGGTGATCAATCCGGAGGACTCTTTCCCGAAAATCAAGGTGTACAACTGGCAGGCCGGGTTCCAAAACCCCGCCACCGGCGACGCCGGCGGGCGGATTACCGCCACCCGGCATGTGGACCAGCTCGTGAAGGATGCCAGCACCGCCTACATGGCCCCGGAAGCCCTGAACGCAGCCGAAGAAGGCGGCGATCATCTGGATGTCTTTTCTCTGGGTGCGATCGCCTTTCGCCTCTTCTCCAATCAGCCGCCGGCCGCCAATGCCCTGGAGCTGAGCGAAAAACTGCGGGCTGAAAAGGGGCTGCAAATCTCCGCCGCGGTCAACGGCGCCGGGGAGGCCCTGCAGGAACTGATTCGGTACAGCACCCATCCGGATGTGACCAGCCGTCTGGATACGGTCAAAGAATTCCTGGAGTATCTCGATCTGGTGGAAGAGGAGCTCACCACGCCGGATGAACAGAAGGAGACGGTCGAGGACCCGACCCAGGCGGTGACCGGAGACCGGCTGGCCGGCGGATATGAAGTGCTGAAGCGGCTCGGATCCGGGGCCAGTTCCGTCGGGTTTCTGGTGACCTACGGGGACCGTACCGCCATCCTCAAAGTGGCACTGGATCCGGATCACAATGACCGGCTTCGAGAAGAAGCGGCGGTGATTCAGAAACTTCGGCACCCTAGAGTAGTCACCCATCTCGATACGATCGAGATCGGGGGGCGCGTCGGGATTGTTTTGAAGGCCCTGACGCGCAGCCTCAAGGGCCGCGATGAGGTGGAGACCCTGCGCCAATGGCTTCACCAGGAAGGTCGGCTCCAATTGGATCTGCTCCAGCGGTTCGGCGAAGATCTTCTCAGCGCGGTCAAGCACCTGGAAGAACTCGGCATCAGCCACCGCGACATCAAACCCGACAACCTGGCTGTGGCCAATGTGGGCGCCCAGGACATGCTCCACCTGGTGCTCTTCGATTTTTCCCTTTCCACCTCCCCCATCGAAAATATACGGGTCGGCACCCGGGGCTACATGGACCCGTTTCTGCCGCTTCGCAAATACAAGAAATGGGATTCCTATGCCGAACGATGGTCGGTCGCGGTTACCCTCTATGAAATGGCCACCGGCCGACTCCCGGTCTGGCATGACGGCAAGACCGACCCCCTTCAGGTCGAGTGCGAGGCCGCCATCGATGCGGAGTTGTTCGAAACCGATCTGCGGGATGAACTGGCCCGCTTTTTCAAAAAAGCGCTGCGCCGGGATCCCTACAAACGCTTCGACAATGCCGAGCAGATGCTCCGGGCCTGGCGGCAGATTTTTGAAACCCTCGACCAACCCACGATTTCCACCTCCGATCATGATGAACCCGCCCCGACACCCGATTTTCTCCAGACCGCCCGGCGGGATACCCAGATTCCGGAACTGGGGCTGACCACCCGGGCCGCCAATGCCCTGGATCGGCTCAATGTGCTGACCGTGGACGATCTGCTTCGAGTGCCCATCCGCCGGCTGTACCGAATGCGGGGGGTGGGCCAGAAGACCCGGCGCGAAATTACCAATGCGGTTCATGTCCTGCGGGATCGCCTCGACATGCCGAATCAGACCTCGGCGGAGATCGACCACACCCCCCCGGAAACGGAAACCGAGGGTGCAACGCCCTCGGTGCCCAGCGTCGATTTTATGGCGGGTCGGCTCACCCCGATGCGCGAAACCCGGTCCAATGCCTCGCAGATCCGCATCCTGAAAACCTTTCTGGGATTGGCTGAAGGGGGGGCGGAGGTTTGGCCCACCCAGGCGGAGACCGGTCGGCATCTGGATCTTACCCGGGCCCGCATCGGGCAGGTGGTGACCAAGGCCGTTCAAGGGTGGAGCCGACATACATTCATCACCGGTCTGCGGGAGGATATGGCCAGCATACTGAAGGCCAACGGCGGGATCATGACCCTGAGAGAGATGGCCGACGCAGTCCTCACCGCCCGGGGCTCCATCCAGGAAGAGCCGGTGCGGTCCCGCCTGGCCAGGGCGGTGGTCCGGGCCGCGGTGGAGGTGGAGCGCACCCTGGCGGATCCGCGGTTCCTGGTCCGGCGCGACGGCGACCGGCTCCTGATCGCATCGGACGCTGAACTGGCCGCGTATGGGGTCCGGTTGGGGGATGCGGCGGACCAGCTCGCATCCGAAGATCCGCTTCTTCCGCCGGGCCGGGTCATTGAACGGCTTCAGGAAGTGCGGCCGCCGTCTGAAGCAGAGCCCCTGGCTTCCGGCCGCCTCCTGCGCCTGGCCACGGCGATCTCTACTCAGGCGGCGGTATCGGGCCGCCAAGAGATCTATCCCCGGGGGATGGCTGCCGGTCGGGCCCTGAAACTCTCCCAGGGCGCGCTTCTGGGGATGAAGCGGCTCACCGCCCGGGATATTCAGGAGCGGGTGCTGGGCCGGTATCCGGAGGCCGCGCCGCTTCCCGGCCGTCCGGAACTGGACCGTCTGCTCAAAGAGGCCGGTCTGGACCTGGTGTGGACCCCGGAGGCCGACGGAGGCTGGGGCGCCTATCTGTTTCCCCGGTATGAACCGGAGATCTCCGGCACCGGTAGCCGGGTCTATCGTTACTCCACCGGATCGGCCGAAGGGCTTGGTCCGGCGGAAATCACCCCCGAGGTGGCTGAAGCCAGGCAGTTTGAAGAACGGCTTCGGCACAGCCGGGCCGACGGCGGGTTTGTCGCGCTGACGGTGCCGCCCCGATGGTATGATGTGGCGATGGATACATTGGAACAGCGGTTCGAGCTTCGGGTCTGCCATCTGGAAAATATCTTTCTGGACGCCCTTGCGGAGACGGCCGCGGCCAAACGGGTCGACTGGAACAAGATCGTCCAAGCCGATGCGGCCCCGCCGGAAAGCCGGGACTGGCAGCGGCTCGTCCATCTGGTGGGGATGGCGATGCCGCGGATCGAAGCACAGCTGTTTCATGCGGATGATTACCTGCTCCTCAGTTATTCGGGGTTTCTGGCCCGGTATGACCAGATGGGGCTTTTAAACGAACTTCGCGAACGGGCCGGGCGACCGTCGGCGGCCGGCGGCATCCCCGGGGTGTGGCTGCTGATTCCCGGGGACGGGCAGTCTCACCTTCCGATGATGGAGGGCCAGGCAGTGCCGGTCATCAGTTCGGGGCAGCACGCCCGGGTGCCGGAAAGCTGGCTCAAGAACCGACATCGATCCAACGCCCAAAACGGGTCGCGGCGGAAAGTGAATGGATATCATGATTGATCGTCAGGCCCTGTTGAAAGATTTGAAGGGGGTGTTGAAATCCCTGGAAGCCGATTTGCGGCAGCGCGCTGATGAACAGGGCGAGGCTCCGGAGATCCATGCCATGCTGACCGCGGAGTACGAGAAAGCGCGGAAGGCCGAACGGACTGCGGCCAGTTTCGAGGAATGGCGGGGGGAGCAGATCACCCAGAAGGGAGTGGCCTGGATTCTCTCCTGCGTGTTTGCGCGGTTTCTGGAGGACAACGGCCTGGTGGACCCGCCGCGGATTTCCGGGCCGGGGGAGCGGCTGCAGCGGGCCCGGGACGAGCATGAACTCTATTTTCGGTCGCATCCCACGGAAACCGACCGGGAGTATCTGCTGGATGTCTTTTCGGGGATTGCGGCGCTGCCGGCGGGGAAGGAGATTTTCGGAAAGCACAATGCCATCCATGTGTTTCCGGGATGGCTGAGCGGGGATGCGGCCGGGGATATGCTGGGGTTTTTTCAGAAGATCGATGCCAAGACCGGTGCTCTGGTGCATGATTTCACGGATGAGGCATGGGATACCCGGTTTCTGGGGGATCTGTATCAGGATCTGTCCGAGGCGGCCCGGAAGAAGTATGCGCTGTTGCAGACCCCGGATTTTGTGGAGGAATTTATTCTGGACCGGACCCTGGAACCGGCCCTGGATGAATTCGGTCTGCATGCGCCGCCGGTGAAGAATCGGGCCGGGGACGAGATCATCGGGCCGGGGTTTCGGATGATCGATCCGGCGTGCGGGCCGGGGCATTTTCTGTTGGGGGCGTTTGATCGAATTCTGTCGCGGTGGATGAAGGCGGAGCCCGGGACGAAAGATCGGGAACTGGTGGTCCGGACCCTGGCGTCCATTCACGGGGTGGATCTCAACCCTTTCGCGGTGGCGATCGCGAAGTTTCGGTTGCTCCTGAAGGCCATGCAGGGGTTTAGTGTTCGCCGGCTGGCGGACTGCCCGAATTTCGAGCTGAACCTGGCGTGCGGGGATTCACTGCTCCACGGGGAGGAGTTCAGGCATCAGGAAGCACTGCCGCTGGATACGGAGGAGAAGCTGACCCATCGGTATCAGACCGAGGATTATCCGACGCTTATTCGGATTTTGAGGATCGGGGTGTATCATGCAGTGGTGGCGAATCCGCCATATCCATCAGTGAAGGATAAAGCGGTGAATCAGGCCTGTCGGAAGCGGTATCCCGATGTATGCTATGGGAAATACTCACTTGCTGTGCCGTTTATGAAACGGATGTATATTTTGGCTTGTAAAAGTGGGTTTGTGGGCCAGATTACCGCGAATTCGTTTATGAAGAGAGAATTTGGTCGAAAACTTATTGAAGATTTTTTGCCGAAATTAAATCTTACTCATATCATTGATACTAGTGGGGCCTATATTCCCGGGCATGGCACCCCAACAATAATTATCTTCGCGCGGAATCACAAGCCCATTGCTCCTAAAATACGTGCTGTTATGGGAATTTCAGGAGAACCTTCAACTCCCAATGAACCATGTCGAGGTCGAGTATGGACTTCCATTGTTCGTGAGATCGACAAATCAGGATATCAGAATAAATTTGTCAGCGTAAACGATGTTTCCCGTGACCAATTTAGTTCTCATCCTTGGTCCATCACCGGAGGCGGTGCGGCAGAATTGAAGGAAGCTTTGGACGAAATTGGCGACAAGCTCATTAACAGAGTCGCGGAAATAGGAGTGGGCGTTGTTACCCTTGAAGATGATGTTTATCAGAGAACTTTTAGGGGTGCTTTGAGATCTAAAATCGAGAAGAATTTCCTTAAGGGTTTTTTAGTAGGCGACGTGGTTCGTGACTGGATGTTTTTTAATTATGAATACGCTATTTTCCCCTACAAAGAGGACAGAAAACCTTTTGCCAGCAAATCAGTTTTTCGCCTCCTTTGGCCGTTTAAAACAGGATTAGCTAAGCGCCTTTGGTTTAAAAAGATGCAGGTCGAACGCGGGCTTTTTTGGTTCGAATACGGCCATATTTCATGGGAAAAATTTCGAAATCCCTCGTCCATTATTTTCCCATTTGTAGCAACTCACAACCATTTCGTGTTAGAGAATGGCCGAAAAATATTTAATAGGACATCTCCAGCAATCACATTGCCAAATGACGCCTCAAAAGATGAGTTTTTATCTCTGATGGGGTTACTAAATAGCTCCGTGGCATGTTTTTGGATTAAGCAAGTATCACATAACAAGGGGAGCACAGTCGATCAACACGGCGCACGGCAAAGAACTTCTCCTTTCGAAGATTTTTGGGAATATGAGGGCACCAAACTTAAGCAATTTCCAATTCCTCCTAATTTTCCTTTGGGGCTATCAAAAAAAATAGAAATTTTAGCTCAAAATCTTTCAAAAGTTCTCCCCGATTCCATTATTGCCAGTACAGAACCAAGCTTAAGCAGAATTTATAAGGAAAAAGAAAGTTCTGATCTCACAATTAGCAAAATGATTTCCCTGCAGGAAGAACTCGATTGGCAATGCTATGAATTTTACGATTTACTTCCAAAGGCTAAATCCAAATCCCTGATTTTCAAAAATCCACCCGAACTAAAACTCGGCCAGCGAGCATTCGAAATCCTCATGGCCCGCAAAATGACCGCCGGCGAACTCGAAACCACATGGTTCCAGCGCCACAACTCCACCCCGATTACCGAACTCCCCGAACACTGGCCCGAAGACTACAAGCAAATCGTTGAAAAACGCATCCAAGCGATTGAAGAAAACCCCCGCACCATCGGCCTCATCGAACAACCCGAATACAAGCGCCGCTGGAACCTCGAACCCTGGGACAAACAACTGGAAAAAGCGCTCTGGAAGTGGCTCCTGGACCGGCTGGAAAGCTATTTCGATTTTGACGGCAGGATGAACGAAGACGAAACCCCCACCGCCAAATTCGACATCAGCCTCACCAACACAGCCCGTGTGGCCGACATCGCCCGAGCCGACGAAAGCTTCATGCAGGTCGCCGAACTCTATCGCAAACGCCCCGACTTCGATGTCACCGCACTGGTGTCGGAAGTGGTCGACGCGGAAACCGTCCCACTGCTGCCCGTCTGCCGCTACAAACCCTCCGGCCTGGACAAACGAACCGCCTGGGAGCGCACCTGGGACCTTCAGCGGCTCGAAGACGCCGTCGATGCCTTGTTCGATATCCATCGGCTGGCGGAAACCCCGGCCGAAAAACTGACCAACCACTTCGGGGAAGACATCAGCACCATCACATCCCAGATCAGCACCCTCGGCCTCAACCAAGCAGACCGCAAAATCGACTCGCTTTCCCCATCGGAATGGCTCGCCGGCAAGCTGAACACCGCCCACAGCCAGGTCCAGAAATACAAAGATCAGGGGACATCCCTGGACGCCAGAAAAGTCACCGACGTCATCACCAACATCAGCAGATCCGCCAAAAACAAACTCATCGGCGACATCCCGGTGCCCCCGAAATACACCACCAAGGATTTTCAGGACACCACCTACTGGCGGCTTCGCGGCAAACTTGACGTTCCCAAAGAAAGATGGATCAGCTTTCCCCACTGCGAAGGCGAAGACCAGACCCTGCTCATCGCCTGGGCCGGATACGACCACCTGCAGCTCGCCCAGGCGATTGCGGCCCATTACGTGGAAGTGCAGGAAAAAATCGGCGGCAGCCGGGACCCCAGGCTGGAGATTCTGCTGGACTGCCTGCTGGAGCTGATCCCCTGGCTCAAGCAGTGGCACAACGATCTGGACCCCGACCACAACCTGAGAACGGGCGACTATTTCGAGGACTTCATCCAGGAAGAAGCCCGGCAGATGAACAAAAGCATCGAGGACATCCGCGGCTGGCAGCCGCCCAAAAAGACGGCCCGGAAAAAGCGCAGAAAATCAGGCAAGTAGACCGGAAAGCAGCCGAAAAATTGACGTTTTTGATCTCAAAAGGAGCCATGCCTGCTATAATGGACCGAAACATCCGGGAGAAAACAACCGCCCTTGAGATCGGCGATGTGATCGAACTGATCGTGGACATCCCCCATCGCGGACTCCGAAGCGGGAGGAGAGGAACGATCGTGCATCACCATGGCCCGGACGCATTCGAGGTTGAATTCACGGACCCGGACGGGGCCACCGAAGACCTGCTGGCCCTGGGAACCGAGCAATTTACCATTGTCTGGCGTGCCGGCACCGCCCACAGGAAACCGTAAATGGCCGAGACAAAAACAATGGATGCGCTTGATGACCTCCGCGCCAAAGCCGTTCCCCTGCTGAAGCCATACGTAAAACGAATTTCGGTGTTCGGATCCTTTGCAAGGGGAGAACACGCGGCGGGGAGTGATATCGATCTTCTGGTGGAGATGAAACCATCAGGTCAGCGGCCGATAATGGGGCTGAAATGGTTTCGCATCGAAAACGAACTGGGGCGAATGCTGGGGAAACGAATCGATCTGATCAGTGAAAAAGACCTCAGCCCGCATCTGAAACCCTTCATCGAGCAGGATCGAGTGCTGCTGTATGACGAAAATGGATAACCCTTCCAGGGTGTCATATAGGAAAAGGACATGCAAATGGAAATACAAACCACAATAGAAAAATTACCCGAAAAAATCCGGCAATTAAATATTTCTCCGAAAACCTCGGTTCGCGTAATCATCGAGGATGAGGACACCACCCCGGAATCACCCAAAACAAAAAAAAGCAGATGGGCCGAAATCGCTGAACGAATTTCAAAAGAAAGCCCACTGGATGAAAAGGCGGGCGAAGCGTTGAGAAAAGCCTCACGGGAATTCAGGGATAATTTTCGGTTTAGAGAGCCGCCAACTTTTGAACAAACCGACAATGACAACTGAAAGATATCTCCTGGATACGAATATCGTCACCTACTTGTATCAGAAAAGCTTTCCGATGCATTCTATCGTGAAAAAGCACCTCCTGAGTCTGCCTCATGACCATGAAGTATACGTTTCCGTACTTTCGATATACGAACTCGAATATGGTACTTCTGTGACAGAAAATGACGATATAAAAGACATGTTCAGCAAATTGAAAACTTCCGTCCGCCAGGACTTCCCAATCTTGCCGCTGCCGGCAGACGGATCAGAGGTCTTTGGGTTCTTGAAAGCCCAATACGCAAAACACACCGGCATTACCAAAGATGCCGCCAAACGACATGATATTGATTTCATGTTGGCCGCTTCCGCAATCTCTGAAAAAGCTGTCATGGTGAGCAATGATCGAATCTTTGAACAAATGAAGAAAATATATCCTGGTTTTTCATATGAAAATTGGGCGGTAGGTTAAAATCTGTCGGTATGATTACAGTTATATTTTCTCAAAATTGGGCAAAATCACCAACCCATTTTCTTTCAACAGCGGTTCACGCGAAATGCTGAGTTCTTGCAAGGAGAGACCGGAATGACGCTGATCAAGGATCTGATTCACGTACCGGAACGGGTCAACAAAGGAGACTTCGTCCTGCGCCTGACCGAAGGCGTTCAGGACCCGCGGGAAACACTTCGAAATTACATGGTCACCGAGCAGCTGGTTAAATGCTTTGACCATGCCCTGATGTTCATCCAGTCCGCCGTGGAAGGCCGAACCAGCAAGGCATCCTACCTGCACGGCAGCTTCGGTAGCGGTAAAAGCCATTTTATGGCCGTGCTGCACCTGATTCTGCAGGGGAATACCGAGGCCCGATCCATTCCGGAACTGGCCGAGGTCATCGCTCGGCACAATGCGTGGATGGAGGGAAAGAAATTTCTCCTGGTCCCCTACCACATGATCGGCGCAAAAAACATGCAATCAGCCATTCTCGGGGGCTATGCGGATTTTGTGCGCCAAATCCACCCGGAAGCAGGAATTCCGGGCGTCTATCTGGCCGAAAAACTGTTCGAGGATGCCCAATCTTTACGGGCTCGAATGGGAGATGCCACTTTTTTTGCGGCCCTCAGCGAGATATCCACCGGGGATG
>CAZNLT010000115.1:0-18966 GCA_964573705.1 uncultured Desulfobacterales bacterium | reverse complement strand
AGCCGACGTAGCTCAGCTGGTAGAGCAGCTGATTCGTAATCAGCAGGCCAGCGGTTCAAATCCGCTCGTCGGCTCCAGAGATGATAAGGGGTTTTCCCGTGGGATTGGGAAAACCCCTTTTTTTGTGACGAAGCAGGTCCACTTGGTTTCCTGACTCGAAGGCTACCTTACCAGATTCCATCCCGGCTGACAATCTTGGTTAGGGTGGAAAAACATTTCGACAACGGTGGCGTACCTTGCAAATCCTGGAGGGATGATCCTCAAAAAATGAGGAACTTTATTGAAGGGGTGTTCTGGGCCGTGGGCATTGGTTGCTCTCCAAGGGTTCGTATAAAAACCGTATTTATAAATAAAAATAGAGAGTTTTGGACGAACTGCAAAAATGCGGGGAAGGATTGCCCAAATGTAGAGGTGCCGGCTTCGGCAGGTATTTGTTTTAAAAATCTCTTTCTGAAGGCTTCCGGCATCTGTTTTTGGTTTTTTGGAGGTTGGGGCAGCAAATTTTCAAGGGGTTTGGCGTGCAACTTGCTTCCTTTATATAAGGTATTCTTGCCGAGCCGGACGCTTTCCCGAGCGGATCGGCTTGGCGCAGCAAAAGCCGAACCCATTGTGAGGTGGGGGCGGAAAGCCACGGGTCTTCACTGAAAGACAGCCGGGTTGCCTGTTGGAACGATGGGGCGACCCGGCTTTTTTTATTGCCGGTCGCCGGATGGGATGTAAACTTTGGAAGAATAAGGAGGATGTATGCGTTTTCACAGAAAAAAGTTTCTTTGGGTATTCATTTTGTTATGTGCCGGGTTTCTATTCGGCCAGACGGCCTGGGCTGTGTCGATTATTCCGGATAATCTGATTATTGATTTTCGGGATGAAGCAGTTTGGGGCGGTGCGGACGGGCAGGAGTCTTTTTCACCGGATAATATTGTGACAGCAACAGCACTGCCATTTGGAAAGACTTTGTTTTGGGATGATGCAGAAAAAAAAGAAGACAGAGATGGTCTCGGCATCAGGCCAGGCGAACCAGATGAAATCAATCAAGGTGAAATCCTCCTTATCGAAATTGCAGGCGGAATGAATCTTACTGGCGTATGGATTACAGATCTTTTTCCTTTCCCTGACGGTAGTGATCCAGATGGGGAAATGGGCCAAGTAATTATCAATAATGATTTCTTAAATCCTTTTGGCTTTTCTGGTTCTGAATCTAATACATTTAATGGGGAACAGTTTGTGTCTTTCAGAGGAGTTCTTGAAGTTGATTCAGCTATATTCTCAATTTCAGGTCCATCCGGAAATAATGAATTCTCGGTAGCCGGATTTGCTCCTGTGCCAGAACCTGGAACTATTGTCCTGCTTGCCCTTGGTATGTTGGGAGTGAGCATCTTTGGCCGCAAAAAAGGTTGGCTCAAATTGTAAATTATCGATTATCAAATATAGATTAAGCTTCTTACATGTAGGGAGGGTCATCATTGGCTCTCCCTATGTGTTTTTTAAGGAACCAATTTCAAGCAGTAGCAATAATTTGCCATTTTAGCTTTCTTTACACTGGGGAATAATACCTGGTCTTTGTCGAAAGTAGTTTATGTTATGTGAATTCATGAAAAACAGGGCCTTCAAAAGCGATCAGCTCCTTTTTTGATCAAGGCACACCGAGCCTCGACATATTGTTTCATGCGTATTTCAAGTAACGTACAAATTCTTTGTCGTAGCTGTAAAAGGAAAGGCCGAAGCGCCCCGCTGTAAGAATTAGAAAGAAATGAAGCAGCAGTTGGTCACGAGAAAGATCGCTGAAAAAACCGCCAGTGAGAAAACGGTGGGGGATGAATGCGCATCCGCCAGCTATAAGCCGGATGCGCTCTTTGTCGATAATTTTCTTTTTGATCATGGCTGCCTTCCTGAGTTTCGGATTTTTCGAATTGCGCACCATGATCGATTCGGCCTGGTCCTGAAGTCCATCTTTGCAATCAAGGAAACCAGCCAAAGTTGTCCAATATGCTGAGAATTCATGTCTACCTCACGCCTATCTTAACAATCGAGGCGTCACCGGGCTTTTTAACCGCTGCTCTGCGTCGGTCGGTTGCGGATCGTTTGAAGCATTCGATTTTTTTTTCGCTTTTTCCGAGTTCTGGGCTCTATGATTTTTCCAATAACCTGCTGGACGGAATTCCCTTCTATGATGAAAAATTTGTTTGGTCATCGAATTCGCACTTGGATATTATTTTTTTTGCCACACAATCCGTTTGTAATTTTCGTGAAGAGTGGCCGGTTTTTTGTGTGAAAAATTACCTGAATGTGGATCTTCATATTTTGTGGGTGGTGGCTCCAATTAATTGCAGAAGAATTTATTCGATTCTGTCTGAAAGTTCAAATGGTGGTGTTTGATTCTCAGTAATTAACACATTGGAATATAAATATAAAACTTAATTTTATATATAAAAACACCATTTTTTTGCATTCTTTCTATACCCTAAATAGGGTGTTTTGCTTTTATTCATATTTAATTAGGATCGATATTAATATATTTAAATATCAGGTATTTATATGTTCAAAAGAGAGCAAGCGAAATGTGTTTCGGTCTTCTTTGATTTTCTGGCACCGAAAGTGCATCAGGAAAAAGTAAGTTCAAATCGATTGAAACGTTTCGAAGATTTGGAAAAGAAAAAGCCAAACCCATCGTGAGGTGGGGACGGAAAGCCACGGGTCTTATGGGAAGATAGCCGGGTTGCCTTAAATAAGAGAAGGCGATTCGGCATTTTTTATGCCGAACGCCGCATGAAATACTTATTTCAGGCATTAGGAGGTTAGCAATGAACAAAATGGTAACAGTTTTAATGGCAATGGCGGTTGCATTTTTTTTGACAATGGGTAGTGCCGGTGCGGTTTCTTGGCAGCCACCTGACCACCGGTTGCAGAAAGTATTGGATGATATAACCACCGATCCTTTAGGAGACAGTTCGGTAGATGTAACCTCTGATTATATCTCGGACGCAAATGATTCATATTGGGATATCACAGCTACTGGCGCATCTGTGGCTACCATGATTATCGAATTAGCTGGTTTTGCAGCAAATAATAAATTTGGAGTATACAGCGGTGACCAGTATGTTGAAATCTTTTCAGGTATTGAAGGTGCTGGAGCACAAAAAACTCTGAGTATCACTAACGCTGGAGATGTCTATGTCAACCATGACGATACCGGAATTAATTTTTCAACTGAGTATTTCGGATATTATCTGGATTCAAGCTATTACGATAGAGGCGGTTTGGCCCATAGTGATACTTCTCTAAATTCAGATGGATTGGATCACATGTTTGCTTATGCTGGGAAGGGAACAGACACGGTTCAGATAGACCCCTGGGATGAAGGTACTTGGACTTCAACTGAATATGTGCTGGCATTTGAAGATTTGTTTGAGAATCCGGATTGGGATTTTACGGACATGGTAATTATGGTTGAATCCGTGGAACCTGTTCCCGAACCCGCCACCATGGTCCTTCTCGGACTCGGCCTGATCGGTCTGGGCACCTTCGGCAGAAAAAAAGGGCTGTTCGCCAAAAAAGCTTAAGTTAATGGATTGAAGCAGGAATAAGTAAGGAAAGAAAACAGAGAGGATATGCAAATATCCTCTCTGTTGTTGTTTTAAGCAAACATAAGGTTCGGGTAGGATCATCCGCATTCCCCATTACGCCGCAAACCCTATTGACCTTTTTGTTTTTCTTTGAAATACCATTGGTTCGATTTACCCCCGCCCGGGTGATTCTTTTTCAAATGACTCCCAAGCCCATCTTTGAATATCGCCACTTAAAGGATTTACGATATGGATGATAAAGAAAAAATCGCCGCGCAAATCGACTATTACGTTCGATTGGTCATTAAGAAAAGGTGGTTTATCATCATTCCTTTCTGCCTGTCCATGCTCATGGGCATCTATTTTGCAATAACCCTTCCCAAGATTTTCAGCGCCAGCAACCTGATCCTGGTCGTTCCCAAAAGCGTGCCGGACCGGTATGTACCCTCCGTGGTGGTCACCGACATCCAAGACCGGATCAACACCATTCGGCAGCAAATTATGAGTCGGTCGAATCTCGAAAGATTGATCAGCGACCTGAACCTCTTTGCCGGTCCGCAAAATCAAAGTATGTATATGATCGATAAAGTGGAAGCGATCCGGAAGAGCACTTCAATTCAGGTGACCCAATCGAGGGGGGGCATCGATTCTTTTACCATCGAATTCATGGGGCGAGACCCGGAAAAGGTGATGCAAGTCGTCAACCGACTGGCCGATTCATTCATCAATGAAAGTGTCGTGATCATGGAAGGTGAAATTATCGATACGAATCAGTTTCTGATCGACGAATTGTCCCATCTGAATAAACGGCTCAAGGAAATCGAGGCTTCCATTCAAGAATACCGGCGGAACCACATGGGAGCGCTTCCCGAAGAATTATCCAGTAATCTGGCGACCATCACACGGCTCCAGCTTCAGTTGAGTGAAAAGCAGGAAAATCTGAGAGACGCCCGAAATCGGCTTGTGGCGCTGGACAGTCGAATGTCCATGATGAAATCAAATACCTCCGATTTATTGTCTTCTCTCTCGGACGACGTTTTTTTGGAAACGACCGAATTTGAAGAGGAAGACCAGCAGCTTTCGAAATTGAAAGAAGGGCTGAAAGCCCTGAGAACCAAATATACCGAAAACCATCCGGATGTGGTGCGAATCAAAAGCATGATCGCCACCCTGGAAACCCAAAAGGCGCAGGAGGAAAGTGAAAAAGAAGACAAACCGGTAGAACCTGAACCTGAGCAGGATCTCTCAGCCTCATTCGCGGGCACCATGGACTTCGGTTTCGGCGCACAGCAGGATGAGCTGAAAAGAGAAATAGACCGATATATAAGAGATATCGATAAGATAGAGAGCCAGATCGAGGAGTACCAAAGTCGAGTCGAGAACACCCCGCAGATAAAACACGAGTTGATGGCGCTCGAGAGGGTGCATGCCAATCTTCAGGATCAATACAACCAGTTTTTGCAGAGAAAGCTTGAATCGGATATCGCGGTCAGTATGGAAAGGAAGCAAAAAGGGCAGAAATTCAGGGTCCTCGATTCTGCCCGCCTGCCACAGAAGCCGGTATCTCCGGATGTTAAAAAGCTTCTTGCCTTGTGTTTATTCGCCGGATTCGCTTTTGGAGGCGGTCTGATTTTTGCTCTCGATTATATCGACAATACATTGCGGTTGCCGGCCAATATCGAAACCAGCTTCGGCATCCCCGTACTTGCCATTCTTCCCAAGAAACTCGATCGACGAGATCGCATTCGATACCGAATCAACCATGCTTTCAGCATGATTTCGCTGATGGTGGGGTTTCTGCTGTTTTCGGTAATGGCGGTGTTCGCTGTAAAAGGGGTGGATCGTACATTGGAAGTGGGTAAGAACTTTGTCTGATGTTATCGGCCGTGTACCTGTCAGAGGGGGGTACCCATGAGCCTGTTTGACTTGAAAAAGAAAATCGCCTCGAAGGAGGAAGAAGCGCCCAAGGGCGCGGGCGACAATGTCATTGAAATTCCGATCCCGAGTGAAAGAGGCCGGCGGTACATTCCGGACCCACTGAATAGTGAAGAGAATCATGCCGATGCTTTCGAGGGGAATCAGTTTAAATCATTAAAGACCAAGCTGTTGTTCCCTCCAACCGGCAAGCGCCTTCGAACGGTTGCGGTTACCAGCCCGGGGGTCGGAGAGGGGAAGACCTTCATTGCCGCCAATCTGGCCATTGCCCTGGCCCTGAATTTCGATGAACGGCACATTATTCTGATGGACTGCGATGTGCGCCTGCCTTCGGCACATAAATTGCTAAAGTTTGAGAATGGAATCACCGGCTTGAGCGAGTATTTATCCGGAAACCTGCCACTCGAATCGGTTGTCTTGAAGACCCGATTCGAAAATCTGTCGATACTTTCCGGAGGAAGGTCAGAGAACAATACCACCGAGTTGCTGTCTTCCCGAAAAATGTTGGATATTCTGGATGAAATTCCGGCCCGATATGAGGATAGCCAGATAATTCTCGACCTTCCTTCTCCGAGGCTGGTAGCCGAAGCGGAATTGATCGCAGGCCGACTGGATGGGGTCATTGTGGTCGTCAAATATGGGTCCACCACTAAGAACCAATTGAATGAGTTGATCAATATCGTGGGCAGGGAAAATATTCTGGGTCTGGTATTCAATCAGTTCGATCCCACCATGCATTCATCGGTTTACCGCATGTACCGAAAATATATTCGCCGAAAATAGAAATGGTTTATTCGTGATTTGAACGCCTCCCCTATTAAAAGAAGACGATCGGGGTGGAGGACCACACGCTTCATGGTAACCTTATGCTGAGAATATTTCGTCAATACTATCCGATTCGGAACCTGTTTTTTGTCTTTGGCGAATTTGCCGTCATCTTTTTGTCGACCATTTTCGCCAACTGGGTCTTTTACGGATTCGACCACGTTGTCGGAAACTGGGCGCTTTATTTCAGGATACTGATAATCACGAGCGTGACCCAGACGTGCCTCTACTACAATGATCTATATGATCTCCAGGTCACCGACAGCTTTGGTGAATTGAGCGTAAGGCTGCTCCAGTCATTGGGGGCCGGCGCGATCATCCTGGCCGGCATCTACCTGTTGTTTCCCTGGGTGAGCATGGGAATGGATGTGTTTACGGTCAGTATCATTTTCGACATTCTTTTTATCGTATTCTGGCGATTCGGTTACACCGCCCTTTTGAACCAGCGCTGGCTGGACCAGCGAATCCTGATATTGGGCTTCAACCCTTTGACGGCCAAAGTTTTGCAGGAAATTAATGAACGGAAGGATTGCGGATACATGGTGGCCGGGGTGATTCTGGAACCGGGTGTTTCGTTGGTTCAAACATCCGAGGGCATGCCGGCGGCAGAAGGAAGATTTTTACCATTCCCGGAGACCGGGTTGTGTCAATACGCCGAAAAAGAGAATATTCAAAAAATAGTCGTCGGCCTCGATGAGAAAAATGATCATTTTCCGGTTCAGGAACTGTTGCGATGCCGCATCAATGGAATAGAAGTTCTTGAGGGAAGTTCGTTTTTCGAAATGCTCACCGGAAAACTGTTGGTCGATCACATCAAACCCGAATGGTTGATTTTTTCCGACGGGTTTCGCCAATCCTGGGGAAAACGATTCGTGAAGCGCACCATCGATCTGACGATTTCAATCGCAATGCTCGTGTTGTTGCTTCCGCTGATCCTGGTCATCGCTGTTCTTGTCAAGTTGGATCATAAAGAACCGGAAGTCAGCCCAAAAGATGTCTGGTGTTATTTTCCGAAATTTTGTGATGCGGAGCGGATCGCGCTTTCGGAGCAAATCCGGTTTTTGCTGAGAGATTATATCCAATTTGAAGGGCAAAATAGTTTTTCTCTTCTCTGGAAGCGGTTCAAAGAGAAATGTGCACAAGAAGATATTCCTCCTTCCGGTAAGTTATTGGGCCTTATTCGATCTCGCATCGATGCCGTCCGGCCGGAAGATCAGCAGGGGAAGCGACCGGTTTTTTTTTCTCAGGAACGGGTGGGCCAAAACGGAAGGATTTATCGGGTTCATAAATTCCGATCCATGGTCGTGAATGCCGAACGTTACAGCGGCCCGGTATGGGCGGGCGAAGACGATAAACGCATTACACGCATCGGGAATTTCATTCGAAAATGGCGAATCGACGAAATCCCCCAATTGTGGAACGTTTTAAAGGGAGAAATGAGCTTTGTAGGGCCTCGTCCTGAACGGGACCATTTCGTTGAACAGTTGGAAAAAACAATTCCTTATTATCGGGAGCGACTGACCGTGAAGCCCGGCCTCACCGGATGGGCCCAGGTCAGTTATGGATACGGGGCTTCCGAAGACGATGCCAAGGAAAAGCTCAATTATGATCTCTTTTATATCAAAAACATGTCCATTCCGATGGATTTGATGATCGTACTTCGGACTATAAAGATCGTTATTTTCGGAATGGGCCGGTGAACCATCGGTTGGTTTGCCTGTAAAAAGCTGGATGCCGCATCAGCTCGAAAGCATCTCGCGGGGGTTTGTTTAAGACAGTTTCCGGCAGGAAAAGTCTGATAGAAAAAACACTCCGAGTGATCCCCTAAAGCGATTCATTCCGCTAAGCGGGGGGGCTGAACTCTTCGGCAAAAGCGTGGAGGCTCCCGCAGCCGATACCCGGATTTCAGAAAAAGCCGGGTGGCTCGGGACAGTGAAATGGGCTTTACTTCGGTTCACAAAACTACATCATGTCGTCAATTTCAATTTCTATGTAATTGACCAGGTGGAACTATGCCCGGGCTGCCATTTCAACCCGAATCCATCCATGACAAAGAGGAAACAATGAAAAAAAGAAATCTCCATGGATTGGCGCTCCTCTCATTTCTTCTCATTTTGACGGGCTGCGCCCAAAGCCCCCAAAAAGGAACCACCTTTCAGCCGCCGATTATTCCCGACGAAGCGGCCGCGTCTTCCTATACCATCGGCAAAGGCGATGTGCTGGAAATCATCACCTGGAAGGAGCCGGATTTTTCCCGGGAAGTGCCGGTGCGTATGGATGGCAAAATCAGCTTTCCCTTGCTGGAGGATATTCAGGCCGCCGGCAGGACCACCGATGAAGTTCGGGAGCAGCTTCGGTCCCGACTTGAACAGTTTGTTACCCATCCCATTGTCTCGGTGGCGGTGAAGTTGCAGGGCAGTCAGCGGTTTTATATCGTGGGGCAGGTGCAGAAACCGGGTGAATACCCGATTCTGAAAGAGTTGACGGTGCTGCAGGCCTTGGCGCTGGCCGGCGGGTTTACGGATTGGGCTTCCAAAAAAGAAATTTTAGTGATACGGAATGAAGAGGGCGCCAACCGTAAGATGCGGGTGAATTACGCGGAGATTGAAAAAGGCCGGAAATTGGATCAAAACATTCGATTGCAGGCAGATGATATTATCGTCGTCCCATGAAACGAGAACGATTTATCTGGCGTTGTTGCTGTCTGTCTGGTGTGTCGTCGGGGTCGGCCGGTTGAATGCAAGCGCCGGTTATTCGATTACCATCGAGCCGATCCTCACCGTATCCGAGGAGTATACCGACAACCGGTTCTTGTCGGATGAGGTCAAAGAACATGAATTCATCACGATCGTGACCCCCGGCCTTCTTCTTGAAGCGCGATCGCCCAGAAGCGAATACTCCCTGTTGTATGAACTCGGATACGCCCACTATGAACGATTCGCGCCGGATGATCCCTGGCGCCACCACTCTCTGTTTTCCGGCCATCATGAAATATCCAAAAACACCTGGTTCGACATGTCCAACCGATTCCTGGTCACGGAGGACCCGGTTACCGATTACCGGGTACTCGGCCTGATCGATGGGGAAGAAGCGCCGCCGGGTGAATCTCCCATCGGTGAATCCCCCATCGTAGAAACGGAAACGGTGCGACGCAATCGGGCCAGCTATTTACGAGACGCCGCGGAAATCTCCTTTACCCATCAGTACAGCCCCCATCAAGATCGGTTCAGTTTGGCGTATGGATTCGATATCCTTGAAAACCGGGACCCCTCGATACGGGACCGCTACCGCCATCGCCCGTCCCTGGAGTGGACCCACTGGCTGGTCCCCGGCCGAGTCGGGGTGGAGGGCGGCCTGGTCTATTCCTACGAGGATGTCCAAACCGCCGGCGACGACCTGGGGTATACTGAAGAGAGGGTGCTCCCGATCGGCTACCTGACCTACTGGGCGATCCCCAACCGTCTGAGGTTCCGAACCGGTCTTGAATACGAGTATGGGGAGTATACCGGCGATTCCGATGACACTTTCCCTTTCGACAGCGACACGAACCGGTACCGGCGCCTTTCACCCATGCTGGAAATCAGCTGGCTTAACCGACGGACCGACTACCGGTTGGACCTTTTGGCAGAATATGAAAAAGGGGAAAATGATTTCGAAGACGGCGCCGCCCGCCCGGAGGAGAATTTCGAAAGCGGGTTCGGCCGGATGCGATTCACGCATATTTTCAACCGCTTGTTGAAGGGGTTCGTCCTCTACGAATACGGTATCATGGACTATAAAGCCGAAGAGATCGAAGATTATTCCACTCATATGCCCGGGGTGGGGGTGGAATATCTGTTGGGGGGGGAAACGCCGGTAATATTCAGTTTCGGATACCTTTTTCGGGATACCGATGCCGGGGGGACCGAGACCGGATGGATCGTGAACGGACATCTGCCCCGATGGCGGTTCGCCAAAGACGGTTATTTTTCCCTTCGGGCCGAAAGCGGATACACCGCCGATAATGCCGGCGCGGAGCGGCTGGGGTTCGGGCTCTATTACAACATCGACACCGCCGTCCATTATGCATTCACCAGGGAGTGGATGGGGAATGTGTATGCCCTTTATCAAAAGAATGAATATACCGACTTTGAAGACCAGCGGGATGATACGACCT
The DNA here is from genome assembly GCA_964573705.1 of uncultured Desulfobacterales bacterium. Lineage (GTDB taxonomy): Bacteria > Desulfobacterota > Desulfobacteria > Desulfobacterales > Desulfococcaceae > JAABSQ01. The sequence continues at coordinate 8,487 of CAZNLT010000115.1, read as the reverse complement.
ATGAGATCGGCGGCGGCATTGATTATCTCCCTTTTGACTGGCTCAAATTTCAGTTGGATTACCATTACAGAGAAGTCGACTCCACCCTGGAAGCGGACGACTATACCGAAAACCGAATACTGATTCAGATGGTTCTGAGGTCCCCGCGACCCTACCCGTTATAGGAAGCATATCCCATGTTGATCACCCGATCCATCATCACGGCCCTGTTGATTCTCGGCGGCGCCGTGTCATTGCAGTTTTTGAGTGTGTCGGAGCAGGCGCCGCCCCGGAAGGGCTTTGCCGAGTTTCCGAGAAATATCGGGCCCTGGCAGGGCAAAGAGAGCCGTTTCGATGATGCGGTCTATGACATCCTCGGCGTGGAGGACTCCTTTCTGGCCGGCTATATGGCGCCGGAGAACCGGTATGTTCAGCTCTATATCGGGTATTACGAGAGTCAGCGCAAAGGAGACCTGATTCACTCTCCCAAGAACTGCATGCCCGGGGCCGGATGGAAGATCGTTCACACCGATTATACCGATGTGCCGCGGACCGATGGGCCCCCGGCCAAGGTGATCAAACTGACCCTTCAGAACGGCAAGCACAAACAGCTGATGCTGTACTGGTTTCACTCCCGGGGACGGGTGATCGCATCCGAATACTGGCAAAAGATCTACCTGGTATGGGATTCCATCACGAGGCACCGCACCGACGGCTCATTCGTGAGGCTGATTTCACCGATGGTCGACGGAAAAGAGGATCAGGCATTGAACACCCTGGTCGATTTTGCGGAAGCCCTTTTCCCTTTATTGAATGACTACATTCCTTCCTGATCGTTTTATGGATTTATCACGCAAGCAGATCGTTTCGACCCTCGCGCCGCTGGTCATTTTCACGGTCGCCTTCTGGGTGCTCTACCACCAGACCATTGCGGATCTGATTTACGACTGGTCCAATGACGACAACTACTCCCACGGATTTCTGATTCCGTTTATCGCCGGGTACATGGTCTGGCACCAGCGAGATCGACTATCCAAGATTGAAAAAAAACCGAACAACTGGGGAGCGCTGGTGATTGCTTTCGGGGTGCTGTTGTTCCTGGTCGGGAATATCGGCGCGGAGCTGTTTGTCATGCGTTTTTCCATGATCGTGATTGTCGCCGGTTCGGTCCTGTTTCTGTGGGGGTGGCCGATTCTGAAAGCGGTGGGGGTGCCGGTCGCCTATCTCATCTTCATGATTCCGATTCCGGCGATCATCTGGAACAAAATCGCTTTTCCCCTGCAGTTGTTTGCAGCGAAAATTACGGCGGAAGTGATCGGGCTTATCGGCATTCCCATACTGCGGGAAGGAAACGTTCTGCATCTGGCCAATACATCCCTGGAGGTGGTGGACGCCTGCTCCGGGCTTCGATCTCTGACGTCTCTGCTTGCGTTGAGCGGGGCCTTTGCTTATCTGGCCGACTTGTCCAAAAATTACAACAAATGGCTTCTTTTTTTGTCGGCCGTTCCCATCGCCATTCTGGTGAACATCTTCCGCCTGACCACCACCGCCATCATGGCCCGGTGGATGGGAGCGGAAGCGGCCCAGGGGTTTTTGCATGATGCCTCCGGCATATTGGTGTTTGTGGTTGCATTTGTGCTGCTCTTCGGGGTGTTTTGGCTGATCAAGCGGGTTGAGGATCGATTGGCTCACAGTTCAGGCCCTGTATCCGACAATGTTTCTGAACTGTGATTTATCTGATGATTCTGATTACTGTGATGCCTTGCTCATCATGAAAATCATTGGAATCAGATGAATCCCAGTTCAAGACAATGTTTCTGAACTGTGATTTATCTGATGATTCTGATTACTGTGAAGGCATTCTCATCATGAAAATCATTTGAATCAGACGAATCAAAGTTCAAGATGGTGTGACTAAAACCAAAAAAAACTATAACAGAACATGACCAAAAAAATCATCCATCTGATCGCGGCGGCCCGTCCCAATTTTATGAAAATCGCGCCTTTGTACCATGCGTTGAAAAAGGAGGCATGGGCGCACCCGGTGGTGGTGCATACGGGCCAGCATTATGACCTCAACATGTCCGACGTCTTTTTTCAGGATTTAAGGCTGCCCGCCCCGGATATTCATCTGGGGGTGGGCAGCGGGTCCCATGCGGAACAGACCGGGCAGGTGATGATCGCCTACGAGAAAATTCTTCTGGGACAAAGGCCGGACCTGGTCATCGTGGTGGGGGATGTCAACAGCACGGTGGCGGTCACATTGGCGGCTGCGAAATTGGGGATTCGGACAGCACATTTGGAAGCAGGTTTGAGATCTTTTGACCGTACCATGCCGGAAGAGATCAACCGTCTGGTGACCGACGCCCTGGCCGATATTCTTTGGACCCCGTCCCCGGACGGGGATGAGAACCTGAGTCGGGAAGGGGTGCCGCCGGAGAAAATCCATCGGGTCGGCAATATCATGATCGATTCCCTGGAAATGCTCCGGGATCGTATTGAATCGGAATCGGTCTATCGGGAATGGGATCTGCCGGACGGCGGATACGGGCTGGTGACCCTGCACCGGCCCGCCAATGTGGACAAACCGGAAACTTTGAAGCGGCTCTGCGAGTTGCTGATCACCGCCTCCGCACAAAAGCCGGTGCTCTTTCCGGTCCATCCGCGGACCCGAAAACACCTGGAGGCATTCGATTTGCTGCCCCTTCTGACCCGCACGGAAACGGTTCATTTGACGGAGCCCCAGAGCTATATCCGGTTCATGAACCTGGTGTTTCACTGCGGGTTTGTCATCACCGACTCCGGCGGGGTTCAAGAAGAAACCTCCTACCTGGGGATTCCCTGCATGACCCTTCGGCCCAATACCGAACGGCCGGTGACGATGACCCACGGGACCAACCGGCTTTTCAGCATTGATGCCTTACAGAAGGAGATTCAAAAGAACGGGTTTCTGGATCAGGAACGGCGCCCGATCGCCATCGATCTGTGGGACGGGAACACCGCCGGGCGGGTGGTGGCCTCCATTCGTGAGATTCTGTCGGCATAGGCTGAAAGCGAGCGCAAATGCCGGATACCATTCTTTTCACCGTCGATGTCGAAGACTGGTTTCAAGTCGAGAATTTCAAAGACCATATTCCCTTTTCCGCATGGGACCGGATGGAGTTGCGGGTTCAACGGAATGTCCATCGCATTCTCGATTTGCTGGATGGAAACCGGGGCGGCAACGGCCGGGGGGGTGTGTGGAGCAGGCCGCCCAAAGCCACCTTTTTTATATTGGGATGGATTGCTGAAAAGGTGCCCGGAATGGTGCGGGAAATCGCCGCCCGAGGGCATGAAGTGGCCTCGCATGGGTACTTGCATGAACTATGCGGCAGAATGGACCGGGAAAGCTTGGCCAAGGATCTCACAGACAGCAGAAAACTGCTGGAGGATATCACCGGGCAGCCCGTCATCGGGTACCGCGCCCCCAATTTTTCCGTGGACAACGGGGTTCTGGAGGTGATCGCCGGGTGCGGCTACCGGTATGACGCCAGCTTCAATTCATTTGAGATGAATCCGCGGTACGGCAAAATCGATCTGACCCATGCGAAGCAAAACGGTTTTTCATACCGCCTGTCCGACCGTTTTAAAGAGCTGCCGCTCAGTAATTTAGCGCTGGGTAGTCATACCGTGCCGTTCGCCGGCGGGGGGTATTTCAGGTTGTATCCATTAACCATTCTCAAAAAAGGCGTTCGGCGGATTCTGAAAAGAGACAAGGTTTACCATTTTTATATGCACCCATGGGAAATCGATCCCGGGCAACCCAAGGTTCGGCAGGCCGGCGCTTTGGCTCGATTTCGCCATTACCTCAATGTGAGCACTAATTATTCGAAACTCGAAAAGTTCATTGATTCATTCCAAGGGTGCCGGTTTTTAACCTGTCGGGATTATCTGGGGGTATAGGGTTTTCTATGTCACTTTCGCTCAGAATGTATGGAACTGCGGATGCAGAGGATTGGGATTATTATGTGCATCAACATCCGAAGGGGTCGGTGTTTCATGAGCAGCGCTGGAAAATACTGGTCGAAAGGGCCTTCGGGCATACCGCGCATTACTTGATTGCGGAATCCTCCAATGGAACCGGCGATCAAAATCAACCGCCGGGAAAAAGGAAAAAAATCGTCGGCCTTCTGCCCCTGTTTTCGCTGAAGAGTCTGCTTTTCGGCAAATCCATGGTATCCGTTCCCTTTGCCGCTTACGGCGGAATTCTTGCGGACGATGAAGCGGCGGAAGAGGCGTTGTACCAGGAGGCGCTTCGCCTTACGAGTGTGCAGCGCTTGGATTATCTTGAATTGAGAAATGAACAGAAAACCGAGCTGGACCTGCCGGTTAAAGATCTCTATTATGTGTTTAAAAAAGAAATATCAAATGACAATGATGAAAACCTGAAGGCCATTCCGAGAAAGCAGCGAGCCATGGTGAGAAAGGCCATGAAGAAAGGTCTCACCTTTCGGCTCGGCGGGCTCGAGTTGCTGGATGAATTCTATCAGATGTTCGCGTTCAATTACCGGCGTCTGGGAACCCCGGTCTTTTCTAAATCATTTCTTAAAAAAATTTTAGAAGTTTACGGTGACGACAGCTCTGTTTTGATTATCTACAAGGGGGCAGAGCCGTTGTCGGGAGTGATCAGCTTTTATTTTAAGAATCAAGTGATCCCATATTATTCCGGCGCCTATCCAGCGGCAAACCGATATGCGGCCAATGACTACCTCTATTGGATTCTGATGAGCGATGCCGCTGAAAAAGGATATCGCATCTTCGACTTCGGCCGAAGCAAAATCGACACCGGCCCCTTTCATTTCAAGAAGCACTGGGGATTCGATCCGGAGCCGCTTTATTACCAGTTTTACCTTCATCGGCTGGCGGAACTGCCGAACATCAGCCCCGCCAACCCCAAATACCGGCGCAAAATAGAGACCTGGAAGAAACTGCCGCTCTGGGCGACCAAGTTCATCGGGCCTCGAATCGTCAAATACATTCCTTAATGATGCGCGCGTCCATTTGGGCCCTTCTTTGAAGATTCTCTACCTCAGCCACCGGATTCCTTACCCGCCCAATAAAGGGGACAAGATTCGCTCTTTTCACGAGATCGAATACCTTAGCCGGGAGCATTCGCTTCATGTGGCGGCCCTGGTGGACAATCCGGATGATTTTCAATATGAAAAAGACCTGCAACGGTATTGCCGAAAACTCGCCCTGTTTCCGCTGCATCCCTGGTATGGAAAATTGAGGGGACTGGCCACGTTGGCCAAGGGAAAGCCCCTCTCCGTCGGGTATTTCTATTCGAATCGCATGCAGCAGACCATCAACCACTGGTTGGAAACCGACCGGTATGAGGCGGTGATCTGTTTTTCATCCCCCATGGCCGAATATATCTCAGCTTCTCCCCAGGGGCGGATCTGGTCGGCGGCGAGGAATGGGACCAGACGGCCGGCCCTTGTCATGGATTTCTGTGATGTGGATTCCGACAAATGGGCCCAATATGCTCGGGAAACCCGGTTTCCCATGAATCGCGTATACGGGCTCGAATACAAACGGCTGCTGGCCTATGAAAAGAAGGTAAATCGGGCGTTCGATCACAGCCTCTTTGTATCCCGCAGCGAGGTCGACCTGTTTCGCCGACTGTATCCGGATGCCGCCAACCTTGGCGTCATCCCCAACGGGGTGGATGTCGATTATTTTTCCCCGAATCATGCTGATCGGTTTGCCGAAGACATCGATCGAATCCGAAGACAGGGACCGGTGCTGGTGTTTACCGGGGCCATGGATTATCAGGCCAATGTGGATGGGGTGGTGTGGTTCTGCCGGTCTATTTTCCCGTCCATTCGGATAAAATTTCCGACGTGCAGGTTTTATATCGTCGGGAGCCGACCGGCGGCGGAAGTCAAAGCATTGGAACAGACAGCCGGGATCATCGTGACCGGTTTTGTGCCGGATATCCGGCCCTATTATCTGGCGGCGGATGTGAGCGTGGTGCCGTTGCGGTTGGCCCGCGGGGTGCAGAACAAGGTGCTGGAGGCGATGGCGATGGGGAATGCGGTGGTGGCGACGCCAGCTGCGGTAAAAGGAATTGCTTCGGATTGGAGCGGATGTCTGATGGTTTCCGATCAGCCGGAAAATTTTGCAGAAGAGGTCATGAGATGCCTGGATAATCCGGCAACCGCGGAAGCCCTGGGTGCCGGAGCGAGAACCTTTGTCGGAAAGCATTACCACTGGGATGCCCATATGATGCACTTGGAGAGGCTGTTTTCGAATTCAACCGGCTTTGGGTTAAGAGAGTCATGAAGATCCTCCATATTCTTGACCATAGCCTTCCGCTGCACAGCGGCTATACCTTCCGCAGCCAGAATATTTTTCGAGCCCAGCGGGATCGGGGATGGGAACCGGTGATTTTGACATCTCCCAAGCATGAAGAGAGCTGGAAGGGAGACCGGCGGGCCGAGGAGCGGATCAATGGGTTCACTTACTATCGGACCGGTCCGGTGTCCGGGGTTTTTCCAATTGAGCGGGAATTGCGGTTGATGCGGGCCGTCTATCGGCGGCTTTTCCAGGTTGTGGAAATCGAAAAACCGGATGTCCTTCATGCGCATTCGCCGGTGCTGAATGCTGTTCCGGCATTAAGGGTCGGCAGAAAACTGGGGCTGCCCGTGGTTTATGAAATCCGGGCGTTTTGGGAAGACGCCGCGGTGGATCATCGGACGTATTCGGAAAATTCATGGAAGTACCGGATGGTCCGGGGTGCGGAAACGTGGGTCTGCCGGCGGACGGAACATATCGCGATTTTGTGCAATGGATTGAAACAGGATCTTATCGAGCGGGGGATATCGGCAGGAAAGATCACGCCGGTTTTCAACGGCGTCAATCCCGAGGATTTCAATCCTCGACCGCCGGATGAGGCGTATTTGCAGGAATGGGGATTGGCGGGAAAGCGGGTGATCGGATTCATTGGGTCGTTTTACCGGTATGAGGGGCTGGATTTGCTGGTGTCCGCGTTCGCCCGGTTGGCGGAAAGATTGCCCGATGCGGTGTTGTTGCTGGTGGGCGGGGGCGAGATGCGTGAAGAACTGGCGGCGCAGGCCCGAAATATGGGGATCGCAGACCGGGTGATTATGCCGGGCAGGGTTCCCCATGAACGGATTGCGGGCGTTTATGCCCTGGTGGATATCTTGGCGTACCCCCGGTATTCCATGCGATTGACGGAACTGGTGACGCCGTTGAAGCCTCTGGAGGCCATGGCCATGGGAAAGGCGCTGGTGGCAAGCGATGTCGGTGGTCACAAGGAGCTGATCATCGACAAAAAAACCGGCCTACTGTTTTCTGCGGGCAATGAAAATGACCTTGCCGAAAAAATAGACATGATTCTTACGGACAAAATCCTTGAAGCCTCGCTGCAACAGCAGGGCAGCCGATGGGTGAGAAAGCACCATACCTGGAAAGCCACTACATCGGTCTATCAAACCATCTATGCCGGTTTTGGGGAAACGCAAAGTCCTCCACATTGACTTGAGAATCTGATATATGTAAAATCTACAATTAAATACCGTTTCGGCCTTAATAAAATTACTTTTCCAAAATACATGTTATAAGGGAGGAGGCTCCCATGAATTTAGAAGAGAAAACCATAAAAGAGATCAAACAACTACCCCCAAAAGACCTGACGCGGGCCTATAATTTTATCCTTCTTTTAAAAGAGAGGCACCCCACAGGTTTTCGAAAACAAAAGACAGCTCCTTACCTTAGAGCCAGAGAGGTGTTGTCTAAATGTAAGACATCTTTATCAGAAGATATTATTGACCACCGCGAAGACAGAGTATGAATTGCTTTTTTGACACATCAGCTTTGGCAAAGCTTTTTCAAAAAGAAGAAGGCAGCGACTTTGTCGAAAAACTGATCAATGCGCCTGAAAACGACATCTGGATTTTGGATTTTACACGAATCGAGCTTTTAAGCAGCGTTTACAGGCGATACAGGCAAAAGGAGATTTCAGATAAAGAACTTGAGATTATTTTAGATGCTTTTGATGAACAACTCATGGAATTCAACCAGGAATCATTGGGTCCTGCTGTTGTATTTGAAGCGGAACAACTCATGAACGATTATGGAAAAATTCAAGGATTACGTTCCCTGGATGCGCTTCAGTTGGGTGCATGCAAGATGTTGAACACTACAGAATGGCGCTTTGTCTGCTCTGACAAACGCCTTTGTGCTATCGCCCGGTTATGTAAGATAATGGTGCTGAACCCCTTGGAAGGTTGATCAGGCAGCGCCACATCTGATGGTTTTATAGCGTAAACCGCCCCTGGAATTGCCATACAATTGAGTAAACTTCACCCGAAATTATGTTGTTTGACCCTGCTCTGCCTACTGCTTCCCTGTCCGGCTGCACAGGCCCGGCTGTTCCAGGTAGGCTCCGGCTGGGCTGATGAAAATTAGTCAAAAACAACGTAATCATTGCAATCCCATTTTTGT
>CAZNLT010000114.1:0-19271 GCA_964573705.1 uncultured Desulfobacterales bacterium | reverse complement strand
GAACCAATGCGCCCTGGAATGATCTCAAGTTAAACAATCCCTGGAGCGTGGGGTATGTATCCGCGCTTGTGTCGGTTCATCCTTTTAAAAACAAAGAATCCTGGGAACAATGTTATTATCAAAGCGGTGAACAAAGGCGGAAAGAAATCGGAACGCTTCAGGCGAATGTGCAGAATGAATTAAACGATTTTCAATTGGCGTTAACCAATCCCGATAAAGTAAAATTCTATAATCCATCGTTAAAGCGTTATAATTTTTACAGGGGCAGAACGAAGGCCGAGTTTGAATTGAAAGGCCGGGTTCTTTTAGCTGAAACAAAACGAAGAGCGCCGTCTGTCAATATCGATTTAGATACAGCAACGGATTGTGTTCGTTTTAGAACGATTTGTGAAACATGGAATGGCATCATTGTTCGGGAAGCGAATACCGTAAAAAGGTTGGAATCCGAATTGACAACATGCCGAATTGTTGAAGTTTCCGCCGATAGCGATTATCATTATGCCGTTGATCGAGAGGTCTATGCCGGAGATGAATTGGTTTGCGCTATCCAAATTAAACCGGAAAGTTATCATTGGAATGCGCCATATGTTCAACATGCGAGAAATGCGAATGCGAAAAAAAACGCAGCGTATGCAAAAAAATATAATGTGCCTGTTTTTACGATTATTTCAAAATCAAATGGCTTCATTGCAAATTACGAAACTTTGGATCTAATGAAAAACGAAATAAGACGACGGACCTGACGGTCGACCGGCCAATGGGGGGCTTGCGCTTCGCTTTGTTCCCGGAAACCGCTTGTTGTTGCTGAGAAAACAATCCGAACCGCCGAAGACAATGGCAGGTTCCGGTGTAACAATATGATTTTGCTGGTTCTAATATTGAGGGGACCAAGGCCGTTGAATAAATATTGTAAAACTATTTGATCATATAAAAATTCATGAGAATGGAGAAACAAATGAACGCGCTTAAACAAGCAACCATCGAAACCATCAAGCGGTTGCCTGATGAATGCACATTGGACGACATAATGTATCAAATTAATTTTATCGCCCAAGTCTTGGAGGGGTTGGAAGACGCCGACGCGGGCAGAGTGGTGTCAACTGAAGAGCTGCTTGAAAAAGTAGACAAATGGTCAAAATAAGATGGACCGATAAAGCGACGAGACATCTGAATTCGATTTATGAATATATCGCCAGTGATTCAGAGGTTTATGCGGAACGATATGTCAAATCGCTGATCTCTTCCACTGATAAACTGAAGCAAATGCCGGAATGTGGTAGAACAGTACCAGAATTGGAAAACTATCCATTTCGGGAAATAATTTTCAGAAATCATAGGATTGTCTATAGAATCAGTGGATTTGATGGAAATATCGACATCCTTGCGGTGGTTCATGGCGCCCAGGATTTTACAAAGCGATTATTCAAAAAAGAATAACTATGCCATCCCGCTCCAGCGGGAAAAGGCGGTTCCCGGAGCGCTGGCGAAACTCATAATCAGATCGGCGCCGGAAGGTAAATCTTCCGGCGCCTTTTCATGAATACCCTACCCGCAAACGTCCTTGGGCAACACCATAAATCCCGAATCGCTCTTCAGCCCCGGCGCCGACACTACCGGATGCCCGTCAGAGCCGATCTCCACCCCATCCGGCCACTCGAAATCGGGCCACATGGCCCGGTAATAGTCCAGATCATACGGCAGAAGCTTGACCCGAATCTCTCCGTCCCGATCGTACATGCGGGAGGTCATGCCGAAATCCACTTCTCCCAGGGGGGTTCGAATGATGTAACGGGGGATTTCCCGGCCGCTCCCCTCCCGCCGGACCATGGTGCCCATATCCAGCACATCGTCGACATCCACCGGGCGGGTTCCGTTGGCGGAGAGCTGTATCGGCAATCCGGCCACGTAGAGGTGATGGAATTCGATCCCCGCCTGTCGGCAGGCAAAGGCGAGGAGGTGAATCTCTTCGGCGCTGTCGTTGATGCCCGACAGCAGCGGGGTGTTGGCATAGACGGTGATTCCGCGTCGACGCAATGCATCGGCCAGCTTTTCATGTTCCGGGTTGATTTCGCCGGCATGAAGGAACTGGGTTTCGATTTCCAGCCGCAGGGGATTGACCACCGTGAGCCGATTCAGCCCGGCCAGACGGTCCAGCGCCCCCAGCGTATAACTCTCGGGCGCGTAGGCGAATTGTAAGCTCCGCAGCCGAACCGCATTGATATGCGGGATCTCCTGAAGCGCTCGAATGAGCTTTCGGATAAAATAGAGGCTGTCCACCGCATCCTTGCGCCCGGCGATCACCACATCGGTGAGGGCGTCGTTCTCGCGGATGTAGTCCAGCTCCGCCTCGCCGGCCCCGGGGTCCATCTCCACCCGGGTTTTGTGGATTCGGAACAGCTGTTTGGACCCGGTGGGGACGATGCTCTGATCGATTCGCTGGTCCCGGACCACGGCTTCCTGAAGCGACTCCAGGAGCTTTCGGTCGGTGTCGGCCGGTTTGGACGGACGCGGTTTTCGGGCCCCCCAGAAGAGGGCGGGGTCCCCGATTCTGGCCATGTACCGGACATCGATGGTCCCCTCTTCATTCACCCGAAGCACATCCAACCCCTTAGTGAGCGGGGCAAAGTCGTTGAAGTATCCCGGGGTGTAGGGGGACCGAATCCAGATGAAGTTTTCATCCGCGTCCTGCTCCACGGCCCATCCGCTGGAGTGCCAGTCCATCTTGCCGATGGGGGTGGCGGTGCAGATGCGGGGAATGGCCCGGTCCGACAAGTGGGCCCGCAGATAAGTTGCCGCGTCGAGCCCCTTTGAGATCGGCGTCCAGTAAACGCTGTTTCCCTGAATCGGGCTGCATGGAATATAGATGTAGTGGAGTTCGGCGCCGGCTCCGCGAAGACGGGAATAGAGCCGGGTCAGCTCCGGCCCCTCGTCGTTGCAGTCGTTCAAAAACGGGGTCTGGACATAGACCGCCATGCCGCTCTGGACGAAGTCGGTAATGATGTCGAGGCTTTGCGGTGAAATTTCGTCCGGATGAATGAAATGGGTGGCGATCTCCAACCGTTTGGAACGTTGGTTCAATTCCAGGTTTTTTTCTTTCACGTAATTTCGCCAGGCCATATGGCCCGCAAAAAAAAGATGGGGATAGTAGGCGATGGAGCGGGTGGCCAGCCGCAGGGTTTTGATGTGGGGGACCTCCATCAGTTCTTCCACGGCCCGGGCCAGGGTTTTCCGGTTCATGAAGGGGTCCCCGCCGGTGAGGACCATCTCCTTGACCGCCGGGGAGTTGCGGATGTGGTCCACCGCCTTTCGAACATCCCCGGCGGTCGGGGTCGGCTGGCGTCGGCAGTCCTTGTGCTTTCGGAAGCAGAACCGGCAGTAGACCGGGCAGCTCATGTTGAGTACGAAAATGATCCGGTTTTTATACATCTGCTCCAGCAGACCCTCATGGAACTGGCCGATCCAGGTGTTGGTGAGCCCCACCGGATCAAGTTCCTCCACAAACGGCAGATACTGGTAGGCCACCGCTTTTGAGAACCGCATCTGCCGAATGGTGTGGGTGGACAGCCGCACCGGATACCGTTCGATCACCTCCTGAAGCGGTTCCCGATCCGAATCCGGCACTTTCCTATTGGTCAACCGCTCCAGCTGGTGTACATCCTTGACTCGGATGAATCGGTCTTCCGGCATGATCCGCTCTAAGACCACAACCAGCAGCGGGGTCGGCAAAGCGATCCCACCCACCGCCACCGGTTCGGCATCCGCGCTGTTGGCCCGTTCAATTTTTCGAATCAGTTCCGCGATAAATCCCCTGGAATCCCCCTCGTATCCGGCCGATTTGAGCAGGCGTTGATACCGGACCGGGCCGTCGCCGTCTCCGATGATTTTATAAAAGGATCTGCCTACAAAGGAGTTTTCTCCGAAAAATTCCAGAAATCGGGTGATTCCCTCCTCTACGGCGGTCAGAGCGACCTTCGTCTGAATCCCGGAATGGGCAAATTCCACCGCGAAGACCGTGCTGTCGTAGTTCATGATTGCCTCCCCCTTTCCATTGGAATCACACCGGCGGGAATGAGGATTCACAGCCGATGATCTGATAAATTCGCCTCTAAAAAGGCTATACACCCGGTGTGGAAAGGTGTCAAACCCAAGATGATCCCACCGATGGACCGGCCCCGGTGTTTGACATTTTTGGAAATCATGAAAATCATTGTTCAAACGGTTTTGTGTATCCATGCCTCAGGATTGTTTTCAGCCCGGAAAGGAATTCCAGACCGCAATGAATGAGACCCCTGTTTTTATGGAAAATCTTCCTCAATTGAAGGACCCGATGCTGATCGCCGGGTTTGACGGGTGGGGAAACGCCTTGAATGTGTCTCAGGGAACGGCCGATTATCTGATACGAAAAATGAACGCCGCTCCCTTTGCGCGAATCAATGCGGATCTGTTTTACCGGTATGATCAGGCCCGCCCCGTGGCCCGAATCGAAAACGGAATTTTGAAGGGTTTGGACACACCCGGCGGGGCCTATTATACGGCCCGATCCGTGCGGGACCTGATCGTGCTTTCCGCGGGGGAGCCCAGCCTTCGGTGGCATCAGTTTGTAGACACCATGATGGACCTCTGCCGGGAAGCGGGCGTAAAAACCCTTATCACCCTGGGCAGCATGTACGACCACACGCTTCATACGGACCGCGCGATTTCGGCGATTGCCTCCTCCCGAGACTTTTCTGCAGAGCTGGAACGGTTGAATGTTCAGGCCATCGATTACCGGGGGCCGAGCGCCATCCATACCCTGATTCAGCATGAAGCCCAGATGCGGGGAATCGAATGCGCCAGCATCTGGTGTCATTGCCCCTTCTATCTGGAAGACACCACCCATTTCGGGATGATGATCGATCTGGGAAAACTGCTGGCGAACCTCGGCGGATTCGAGCTCGACGTAAGGGAACTGGAGTCGGGTTGGAAGGCGTTAAACAAGAAAATCGATATGCTGATCGAAGCTTCCCCCAAGCTTCAGGAGGTGATTCGGGAAATCCGAAAATCCAAGCGGGAAGGGGCCCGGGCCACCATGAAAGCATCCATCGAAAAGGGGGATAAAGTCATCAATCTCAGAGATTTTCTGGATACCACCTGAGGGAAGACTCGGTGCGGTATTCGCAAAGGGGACCTATTTTTCATGAAAACAATACCTGAAAATGTTTACGAAGACAGGCAACTTTTTGATCGGTCTTATGTGTTTCAAGATCGACGGCACGCGGGCAAGTTTCTGGCGGAGATGCTGGAATTTTACAAGGATTCAGATGCCCTGGTGATGGGAATCCCCGCCGGAGGGGTGCCGGTGGCGGCCGAGATCGCCAAGGAATTGGACCTCTCCCTGGATGTGGCGGTGGTGAACAAGATCACCCTTCCCTGGACGACGGAGGCCGGGTACGGAGCGGTGGCTTTCGATGGAACGGTGAAACTCAATCAAGAACTGGTGGAGCAGGTCGGACTGGAGTGGCGGACCGTGGAGGAGGGCGTTCGAAAAACAAAAGAAAAAGTGGAGAACCGAAACCGGCTCTTCCGGGGGGACCGCCCGATGCCGCGGCTGGCCGATCGGACGGTGATCCTGGTGGACGACGGACTGGCCTCGGGGTTTACTATGCGGGTGGCCGTTGCGGCCCTTCAAGATCCCGGGGCTTCGGAGGTGGTGGTAGCGGTTCCCACCGGCCCGGTCCGCAGTGTGGAACGGATTTCACAAATAGTGAACCGGCTCTATTGCGCCAACATCCGGACCGGGGTGCGGTTCGCGGTGGCCGAAGCCTATGAAAACTGGTATGATGTGCCCGAGTCCGAGGTAATCGCTCTGCTCAAGGAGATTCAGGCCGAGTGAGCCGGAACCGGTGCCGGTGGTAGACAGTCACTGCCGACATGATTCCTTTTCTTTTCCGGACAAATAGGCTCCCCGCAGGGTCCCCGAAACCACCGGAAGCGACGCCGCCTCGGGGGGATTAAACCCGAATACCGTCTCCAGAAAGCTGGTCACGATGCGATAGGTGACCCCCCACAGCATTTCCCGTTCCCCGTTTCGTTCAAACAGAAAACAGGGAAAATCCTCCACCCTTCGGTCAAGCTGCGCTTGAATGGACCGGGAGAACCGAACCCGGTACCGGGCGTAATGATCCGGGTTCAACAGGTAGCTCAAGGGGATTCGAACCACCTTTTCCACCTCCCAGTTGGGGAAAAACCGTTTCTGGCGGCGGACCCAGACCACCATGGGATAGATCACCCGCTGAAACAGGCGGAGATTGGCCGGGGGCAAGGGACCCAGAAACCGCACGCCCAAGGGGTTGAGCCGCATTTCCTCGAACCCCTCCCGAAGGCCGGTGGCCAAAAACAGGGGCATCCGCCGGGCCTGGACGGGATGACGATTCCGCCATTCCGACCAGTAGGGCCATCCCATCATGGAAATCCCCGGCAGGAGCAGCAGCCTGGCCAGATACGGATCGATTCGGGGCGAGAGGCCGCCGCCGGGGCAGCAGAGATCGCCGGGCTGGCGAACTTTTCGGGACCGCTTGTTCAGGATCAGGCAGGGGCCTTCTCCCCTGTTTCCACCGGTTCCGCATCCATCCCCAAGCACCATCAGCACCGCAGACGGGGCGATTTCATCCTGAACCGCCGCGGAAAAATATCGATTGCGGCGGGTTTCCGCATGAAGCATCTGGGCCACACGGTGCTGAAACGGATCACGCTTACCCGATAATGTCGCCATAAACTCCTTTCCTGCGGGTTGGAACACCAGTTCAGGAAAATAACACACGGCCACCGGATTGCAAGCCTTTGAACCTTCGGGTCTTTTTTCCCGAGGACCATAGACCATGGACACTCTCATGGACCGTCAGCAGTTTGGGTTGACAATTTGAACACCACAAGAGATTATGGACCCATCTGATTCCAAAAGGGTGTGGTATGCAGGTATTCATACAGGACGGCACATCATGAAAACAGGCCGGATTCTCCGATTTGGCGCCTTTCAGCAGCTGTTGGCGTGCATTCCGGTGTTTCTGAGCATATTGTATTTACCGGCATCGGCCGCGGATACAATTCGCCTTGCCTCCATATTTGCCTTTTCCGGGCAGGCCGCCAGCGACAACCGGTTGTCGGTCAGAGGGGTTCAATTTGCGGTGCGGGAGATCAACCAAGGCGGCGGAATGCTCGGCACACAGGTGAAACTGCTCGAATATGACAACCGGTCTACCCCCATCGGGGCCAAAATCGCCGCGGAGCAGGCGGTCTCAGACGGCGTCATCGCCATCATCGGCTGTGCCTGGTCCTCCCATTCCCTGGCGGTAGCCCGAGTGGCCCAAGCCCATGGGGTTCCCATGATCACCAATGTGTCGACCCATCCGGAGATTACCGCCATCGGAGATTTCATCTTTCGAATCTGTTTTACCGATTCCTTTCAGGGATGGGTGCTGGCCAATTTCGCCATCCATCAACTCCAGGCCGAAACCGGCGTGGTTTTCAAAGATCTCACCAGCGATTTCAGCATGAGCCTGACCCGGGAAATTCGAAAGACATTTGAAGGATACGGGGGCGTGATTCTGGAGGAGATCGCCTACAAACACCGCCAGGAGAATTTTCGAGGACCGATCCTCAAAGCGGCCGCGCGCCGTCCCGATGTCTATTTCTTTTCCGGCCACGACGAAAGCGCCCTGATTTTGAAGGAGGCCCATCGACTCGGGATTTCGCTGCTGCCGCTCGGCAGTGACGGGTGGGGCTCTGAAAGTTTCTTCCGCATGAGCGGCGCCACTGTTCCCATCGGCTATTACTGTACCCACTGGGCCGAGGAGATCGATACACCTCGCTCAAAGGATTTCGTTCGGCGGTACAAGCAGGCGGATCAACCCATCTATCCCCAGGAGGCTCTAGGATACGATGCCGTCATGGTGCTGGCGGACGCAGTTCAAAGGGCCGGATCCGTAGAAAAAGGATATATCTGCAATGCATTATCCCAAACCCGGAGCTTCCCCGGTGTGACCGGCGACATCACCTTTGACCCACAGGGAGATCCGGTTAAGCCCGCGGTAATGATTCGAGTCGCCGAGGGGCGGCAGGACGTCATAGGGATCATCCATCCGGAAATAAACGCACCCTCATCGATGGGTATCGACAACCAATCGCCATGAAGTCGATTTCCGTTTCAAGCCGCTGTCTTCCAAGGCAGGGATTGGCCCGATGGGTTCTGGTCGCGTTTTGGCTCATGGTGATGATCGGCAGTGCCGCGGCTTCGGAACCGATCACCCTGGCGCTGATTGTTGCAGAGACCGGTCTGGCGGTGGATGACGGCGCCCCCGCCCGAAAGGGTGCGGAAATCGCCCTGGATGAGATTAACCAGGCCGGCGGGCTTCTGGGAGCCCCCCTTCGCGTCATTCAACTGGACAACCGCAGCAGCCCGCTGGGGGCCAAGCGGGCTGCCGGGCAGGCGGTGGATCTGAGGGTTCAGGGAGTGATCGGCGCCATCTGGAGTTCCCATTCTGCTCCCATGGCCGCTGTGCTTCAAGCCGCCCGCATCCCCATGATCACCCCCGGCTCCACCAAGCCCGAAATCACCCTCACCGGCGATTATATTTTTCGGGCCTGCTTTCTCGATTCTTTTCAGGGACGGGTGATGGCCCGGTTTGCCTTCAGGGACCTGGGCTGTCCGACGGCGGCGGTTCTCAAGAACATCAATGAAGAATACAGCATCACTCTGGGCGAGTTCTTCAGCGACTATTTTGAAAAAGTGGGCGGAGAAATCGTCTATGAAGGAAACTACCAGGGGACCTCGGTCGATTTTCATGATGTGCTGATCGAAACCGGGGTTCAGCAGCCGAAGACGATATTCATTCCCGGATATTCCCGGGACAGCGGGCTGTTGATCAAGCAGGCGGTTAAAATGCGCATCCATGCCGTTTTTCTGGGCGGCGACGCCTGGGACGGCCCCATCGAAGACTATGCCGGAACCGCCGTCAACGGCAGCTATTTTTCTTCCCACTGGCACCCCGGGGTCGATTTTCCGCGCAGCCGCAGTTTTATGGCTCAGTACCGAAAGCGTTTCGGAGGCGAGCCGATCTCCTCTTTTGCGGCCTTGACCTATGATTCGGTTTTTCTCTTTGCCGAAGCCGTGCGCCGGGCCGGGTCGGCCGAAACCAGCCGAATCCGAAAGGCGTTAGCCGATACTCACGATTTTGAAGGGGCTACCGGTCCGTTTTCTTTCGACGCCAACGGTGATCCCCTCGACAAAAAGGTCAGCATTCTCAAGTTTGAAAACGGATCCCGGCACTTTATGCGGTCCATCGGCCCTTAGCACCCGCTTGCAAGAGGATGAGAACCTTCGAATGAAAATCAAAAGCCTGCGATTAAAGATCAACTCCGCCATTCTCACCACCTGCGCAGCGGTCATTCTGGTATTCGGAGCCGTGATCTATCCGTATGAAATTCAGCGGCGTAACTCCCGGTTTGAGGAGATACGAACGCTTTTGACCGCGACCTATCAGCAGAACCGGGAGGAACTGGCCAATGAAATTTTTTCGGGCCAGATGGAAGCCCTTCGGCTTTCTTTGAATCAGATATTGCAGACCGAAGGAATTGTCGGGTTGACGGTCTATGATCTCGATGGTCAGCATCTTCTATCCACCGGCAGTTTACAACCGCCCCTCCTCACCCCGTTCCAGCAGACGGAATCGGAAAAGGCCCCGACTTTTGCCGAACACCGAGAAAAAGATCGGCAGTATGCGGTCTACACCACCCCGGTTCAGGTCATCGGGGAGCGGGTGGGCTATTTGAAAATCCATTATGATTTGAGCGAAATGGAGCGGGAAACCGTTCTGACCCTTCTTCTGTTCGCCGTATTGGTGGGTTCCACCATTCTGGTCACTATCGCGGTTCTCAATCTCATGCTCTCCCGATCGGTGATTCACCCGGTATCGATGCTGAGAAAGGCCATGGGCAAGGTTCGGGAAGGAGATGTGGGGGAACAGGTCGATTTTTCCGGCGAGGACGAAATCGGACAGATGGGGGCCGACTTCAACACGATGTCGAAACGGCTTCAGACCCAGCAGGAAGAACTCATGAACGCCATGGCGGTGCAGGACATCTATTTTCACAAACTCGAAAAGAGCAATCGGGCTCTGGAGGCGCTCAATGCCGAACTCGAAGAAAAGGTGGAGGCCCGAACCCGGGAACTGCGGTTGATCAATGATCAGCTTCGACAGGAAATCGAAGAACGAAAACGGGCCGACCGGGAAAAATCCGAGCTGGAAACCCGCCTGGCCAGGTCTCACAAAATGGAAGCATTGGGTCTTCTGGCCGGGGGTGTGGCCCATGACCTCAACAATGTCCTTTCGGGGATCGTGAGCTATCCGGATCTGCTTCTGATGCAGCTCCCCGAAGATTCCAGTCTGAGGCGCCCCATTAAAACCATTCAAAATTCGGGAGAAAAAGCGGCCGCCATCGTTCAGGATCTGCTGACCCTGGCCCGACGCGGTGTGAACAGTACCGAAATCATCCATCTGAACCAGGACATCATTCAGGATTACCTCGAATCCCCGGAGTTCGCCCGGCTGACCGCCGAACATCCCGGTATACCGGTGGAAACACGGCTGGAACCGAACCTGATGAACATCCGGGGGTCTTCGGTCCATCTCAAGAAGACGATCATGAATCTGGTCGTAAACGCGGCAGAAGCCCAACCGGACGGGGGCGTCATCCGGATCACCACCCAGAATCGGTACGTGGACCGGCCCATCCTCGGATATGAACATGTCCAGGAGGGGGATTACGCGGTCCTCACCGTTTCCGATGAAGGCACCGGCATCGACCCGGAGGACCTGAATCGCATCTTCGAGCCTTTTTATACCAAAAAGGTCATGGGACGAAGCGGCACCGGGCTGGGCATGGCCGTGGTCTGGGGAACGGTTCAGGACCACGAGGGATACATCAATGTGCAAAGCGCGCCTGGGGCCGGAACCGCTTTCGAGCTTTTTTTTCCGGTGACCCGGGATACGGCGGTTGAACCCTCCGGGCCCAGCCCCCTTAGCGATTACATGGGAGAAGGGGAAACGGTCCTGGTGGTGGACGACATCGAAGAACAGCGGGAGATCGCCTTCAACCTTCTGACCCGCCTCAATTACCGGGTCGCGGTGGCCGCCTGCGGTGAAACGGCGCTTCGGCATCTGAAGACCCACCCCGCCGACATCCTGGTTCTGGACATGATTCTGGAAAATGGAATGGATGGTCTGGATATCTATAAGGCGGTGATTCGGTTCCATCCCGGTCAAAAGGCGGTCATCGCCAGCGGGTTCGCCGAAAGCGAACGGGTACGGGAGGCCCAGCGGCTGGGGGCCGGGACCTACATTAAAAAACCCTATACCCTCGAAAAGATCGGAAAGGCGCTCAAACGGGAACTCCATAAGACGCCTTCAATCTGATATTCTAATAGATCTTTTTGCGCCGGCGTCGCCCGTCCGGTCCGGGTTCGACACTCATGATCTTCGCCTGAACCGCGCAGCCCAGCACCACCAGACCGGCAAACACCCATAGGAGGACTTCGGGATCCAGGGGAATCGAATTGACCACCAGGGCCGAACCGATGACGGAGGAGAGAATGATGAGAGCGTAATCAAAGAGAAAAACCAGCAGAAGGGTGCCGATGACCCCGCCGGCCAGGCAGACCAGCCAGAGCAGTTGGGTCTGTTGGAAACCGACCGCGTCCAGCAGGAGCAGGGTCAGGTACCCGCCGGCCATGAATCCCGCGATTCCCACCGCCAGGCTCTGCAGGAAAATGGCGCACAGGGCCCCGAGGACCCCCATCACGATTCCCACCAGCACCACGATGTAATCCGGTTGAGGGCCTAAAAATTGTTCGGCATAACCGAACCCGATGACAAACCCCATGCACCCGACGAACAACCAGAAGAGCTTACGCCCCAGAATAAGCAGAATCGACCCCACCACCAGATTGGGAATAATCATCGCGTCTCCTCCTTTTGGCGGAAAACCGCTCAACCGCGCCGCGCCGGCTTCACCTTCCTGTATTCATGGGCACACTCCCTGTCTGCAAAACAGGGCCCGGGGGGTGAATTGCGCGGTCCCCGGGTGAGCCAGACATCGCAAAAACCGCAGGCATCTCGAACCGACATCGCATGGTATATTATTTGACCGATCTTGTAAACGGACTTCTTGTTCTTGCCATTTGACGGGTTCACGTCTAAAATGGTGCGAAATGAAGCAAACAGCGGATGGCGGCTTCCGCCGCAAAGGGATGGAATCATGAAGGAAGGTATGTTGTTCCGGGCTTTTGGAATCATCGCATGGACGGTGCTGATGGTGTCGCCCGGGATCGGGTCGACCGCGACCGAGGACCGGGTCGAAGAGGCCCCCCTGGCGGTCGTGGAGGAAGACAAGCTGAGCCTGAAAGCCGAAGATCGCTCCCTGGGGGAGGTCTTGGATGAGATTCACCGGCAAAGCGGTGTGGAAATCCTGGGAATGGAAGCCCGGATGGATGAACCGGTCACCTTTCATTCAGAACCGGATGCGGTGGAAAAGGTGTTGAAACGGCTGCTTCGTCACCTGGATGAGACCAGCTTCGCCTTTGAATACACCCGCACTCGTCTGAGACGGATCTCTGTTTTGCCGAGCGGGGGCGCCGATGGACCGGTCCGGAATCCGGGACCGCAGGCGAGGGTGGCGCAGGCCGCGAATGAACCGGAGAAGGTGAATACGGTGCGGATTCTCAAAGTCAACGAAGGCACCCAGGCCGCCGACCTGGACCTGAGCCAGGGGGACCTGATTTTCGAATATGACGGGACCCGCATCAACAGCGCCCGAGAACTGGTGGCGGCGGTCAAGAAAAAATCCCCCCGGGAGACGGTGGAGATGGTGGTGGTTCGAGACCGTCAGCCCTTCCGCCTGGTCCTGAACGGCGGGTTGATCGGCATCAATATCCTGACCGTCAGTGTTCCCCGGGCGGAGCTGGGTCTGTAACCGAACCGCGGTTCATCCCCGGACCCGGCAGGCCGAGCCGGCCATGGCGGTGCCCATGATGTTCAGGATCAGGGGCAGCATAAATCCCGACATCGGGATCGGCCCCTTGGCGCCTTTGACGGTGGGCAGCCGAAGCAGGTGGCTGACCGGGTGCGTGAACAGGGCCCGCTTGTCCGGCGCATGGCAGAAAGCGTCCTGCGTGATCACGATCATGCGGGCATACCGGCATCCGAAGGTGGCCAGTTCGTCCAGTGCCTGGTTGAAGTAGTGGTTCCGGGTGGCGTCCATGATGATCAGGTTGTCCTGGGTCGGATCGTAGGATTCCCGCAGCTCCGGCAGGTACCAATCCCCTTCCGCGAAAAACGGGGTCGGAAACCCGCCCCTGGAAAGCGCCGGCGTATCCCCGGCCAGAAACGGGTCCAACGGGCCGCCGATATATTGCGCTTCCCATTTTTCCACCTGCTCCGGTCCATAGGCGGTGATCATCTCCATTCGATCCTTCAGCCGCACGAATTTTTTCCGGACCCGGTTGTCCACGGTGGCCAGGGGCCCGTGGGCGCTTTCCCCGAAGGGGTGCCATGTCAGGGCCGGTCCTCCGGCGCGGTCGAAAATATCCATCCAGGCCGGGCCCGTGCCCGAGGGCGGCCCCAGAAAAAAGGCGGTTCGATACCCCCAGTTGGCGGACATGGCTTCGGTGATATCCGCCAGCAGTTCGCCGCTGTTGAGGAGCATCAGGATAGAGGCCGACCCCTCCCGGAAATGGGTCTTCAGGATGTCGGACCGGTCCTCCCGCCGAAGGCCGAGTGCCCGAAGAAAGAGAAAACAGAGGGCGGCATAGACCTTTTCAGAGGCGATATCCTCGAGGTTTCCTTTCAGGGGGAAATATCCCAAAGACGCCTCGACAATACGGGCCGCCGAATCCGGCAGTTCGGGCCCCACCCAGAGACAGGGCCGGTCGATGAAGGAGAGCCGCTCCCAAAGCAGTTCCGACGGCGGCGGCTTGGAGGCCGCCAGGATCAGCACCGTATTTTCCTGATAATGGCTCGGGGGTTCTCCGATCAGGGCGGTTCGCATGGCGCAGCCGAGAAATCGCGGCCACTGGACGGCGGCGTTCCGGGCTGCGGCATCCGCGGCCCGGTCTAAAGGAATGAAGACGATTTCTCCGTCGGTGGGAAGCTGATCGAACAATCGGTCTGAAAACCTCTCCAAATCTTGAGGCTCCCCCCCCAGCAGCTCATCGTAGGGCCCCTCCGCCCGAAGAAGTCGGGCCAGAAAGCGCATATGCCGGTAATACCGCCTCTCTCGTTCGTCCAAGGCCGATTTCTCCCACACCGTTTCACTGAAAACCGGGTCTTCCGTCCCCGCAGCGATTTCCAACTGTCCGTTTCGGGCCTTGAGCATCATCAGTTCTTCGGCCGTGGATCGGTGCTTGGCGGGTCGGCTCCGGCCGGCCGCCACCGACTTGACCCGGTTCCGGGGAAATTCGTCGGGGGTTCGGCCGTGGGCCCGGGCATATTCCATGGTGAACAGATAATAAAAAACAACATCCACCAGCGGCTGCAAGGGGTCCTTGACCTTGGGCAGCAGGAGATATTGGTGCCGGCTGTACAGGGCGATTTCGGGCCGGTGAGGAGTGTCCGCCGTAATCAGGGCCGCAAAATCCCCGCCCTCCCAGTAAAGCTGCTCCATCACCGCCAGGGCCTCATCCTCCCGGGCCCGGCTGGTGGCGTTGACCACCACCAGGTGCTCCCCCATCTCCTTTCGGAGTTCATGGAAAAAGACCTCCCGATAGTCCATGGCCTTTCCGACCGCGGTCCAGCTGTTCTCTTCAAGCTTAAAAGCCGCCTCCGCCGGGGTGCCGAGGGAGTGGAGCGCGCCGATGATCATGGCGGCATGGCTCTGGGCGCTGTTGTCCGCCAGGGTGCGGGCAAAGGTGTGAATGGCGTCGTTCTCGAGCACCGCTTCCAGGATATCCGGAATGCCGCGAAGATCATGGATCAGGTTATGGGCATCCGCGGCCCGGTTCAGCCGAATTGCCAGCCAGGTTCCGAACAGGGCGGCGCAAAAATGCATGCAGACGGTGCTCTTGGTCCCGGATACGGTCACCTCCTCGCCGCTGAGCACCGGAATCACCCCGCCGCTTCGGGATGCGATCAGCGCCATATCGGCAAACACCTTTTCGGTGATGCCGATCATGATCACTCCCAGGGCCTGGAGTTCCTTGGCGAATTCCACAATATCGGCGGTGGTGGCGGACCAGCTGAGAAGAATCACCAGGTCCCGTTCGGGTGACACCGTTTTGGAGACATCGTCCACCTCCACCGGTTGAAGCGTTCGGACTTCGATGCCGGGCATCAGGTGCTGAAACACCGGCCGGACCATCAGCCCGATTTTATGGGAGCTGCCCATTCCGGCGATCAGAATCCGCTCCAGTTTTTCAAAATGCCGCCCGAATTTACGTTCCAGGGTTCTTTCCTGAATGTCGAACCGGGGTTGGTTATCCTTTCCCGGAAAATAGTACCGCAGGATGTGCCGCAGACGTTCCGGAATTTCCCGCAGGTGGGTTTCGAAAAAAGAGCTGTACAGGTCTTTGCGGACCTGCATGGGGCTGAGATAGGTGGAGAAGGATTCGATCTCCGGCAGCGGCTTGCCGTCGAAATCGGTGATGACCGGGGTGCGGTCCAATACCCCCCGGGTGAGTTGGGTTTCGATGCGAGCGAAAATCGACTCTCCCTCAAGCGGATAGACTTCCACCCGAAAATCCGCCAGGAGTTTTTGTTCTTTCTGAAGATAGCGGGCCACCAAGGAATCGATCTCCTCTTCCGGAACTCCGCTGCGCCGGAAGGCCCTGATTTTTTGCTTATTTTCTTTTTGAAGGCGTATCAGCTCCAGGGTTCTCTCCAGAATCAGGGACTGTGGAAACAGCCCCAGGGCCGCATTGATGTCGGAGACCACCATGATGTCTTGGGTATCGATCCGCCGCACCAGAAAAACCGGGCGGTTGTGGCTGGCCACATAGAGCCGCCGCGGAGAAACCAGGCTGATCCCGGCCACGGCGATCTGACCGCCGCCGGTGATCATTCTTTTGGCCGCCTCCAGAAAGGCCAGTTCATCCAGTTCCAGATCGCTGCGCCCGCCGATCCACTGAAAGGTCTTGAAATCAACGGCTTGGCTGCCGATGTAATAGGTCTCCAGGCCCGCAGCCACCTGGGTGCGGATATCCTGGTACCGGTCCCGTTCCCCTTTCAGATTGTGGTAGTAATAGCCCCAGAGCAGAGAAAAATACTCGGCCGAGTTTTCACTGCGGAACGGAACCGGAATCACGGTACTTAAAAACTCTTTGGCTTCGGCTTCCACCGCATTGCTGAACTGTCCGTTCAATACAATGGTTCGATGCCGCTGAAGGTCGAAAAAAGGATGTCCATTTTTGACCGTGACCGAAGACTGCAAGGCCCATCGGCCGTGAGCGATAACGGGCTGGGACAGAAAATCGAGAAAGACCGGATCGGTCCAGCCCGGTACCACGGCCCGCACAGGTTTATCCCCGTTCCGGGATGCCTGCCACAGAAAAGGAAAAAAATCGTTTTTCTGGAGAAAGGTCAGGACCGCTGCGGCGCCCCATCCATACACATTAGCCCCCTTTTCGGCCCAATAGAGGGTGCGCCAGTCGGTGTTGGGAATTTCCCGAACCCGGGGCCAGAGGTTTTCCAGCACCTCCTGAACCCGGATATGGGTGTCCGGCTGGAGGTTGATTCGGCACAGAAGCGCACCGTCCAGAAGCCGAAACAGACACCGCACGCCATCCCGGTCATAATCGAGGGGAATTTCAATGGCTATTTTCTGAAGGCAGGCCCAGACCGCCGTCAGGGCCTCGGCGCTCTCCTCGGCCGGTTCTTCCTCGAGGGAGGTTTCCGCAGCCAGGTTTTCCGATTGCAAAACCCGCTCCAGAAGCCGGTCGAAGGTGTTCAGAACGATCGGGATATCCAGGGTCGCGGGCGAGGTTTCCAGGGTCTGTTCGAGGCGGGTTCGAATCAGGGTCTGAATAATCAGGACCGGCAGATCGTGTTGAAGGGTGAGTTCCCGCAGAGCATGAAGCAGATCGGTCTCGGACCGAATCTGAAAAGAGGGCGGCGGCGATTCCCGGCCGGGCATTCCGGGTCCGATACGGCCGGCGCCGGTGGAGTCGGACAATTCATCCAGGGTCCACATTCGCCGTGATCCGTTCAGAAAGGGTTCGAACACCGCCGGATCATGTTCTTCGAAGGTGAGAATGCGCCGCTGCAGTTCGCGCCTTGAAATGTCGGCGGTGTCGGCCTTTCCCCAGATGCCGGCCAGTTTCTCGGGCTGGTTGGGATAGGCCGCCGAATTCAGCAGCTCCCGGCTGAGGGCCGCCACCGAACCCAGTGATTTCCGGGTTCGCATCGGTTCGAGTTCGTCCCCGAAAAATCCGATCCCGGTGCTGTCGGGCGCCCGGTAAATTATGGCCGACATGGCCGTCAGTATCCGGGTCAGGTCGTTTCCGGCGCCGCCGAAATAGACGACGATTCCGCACATAGCATCGCTCCTTTATCTTCCGGGAATTCTTCTGGTGACAGAGCCGATTCCGAAATAAAAATCCCCCGCTGATTCAGCAGGGGAATCGGTTGAACAGGAAACCAACCCGGCCGAAGCCGGACGGATTCGATCAGAGCAGAATATTAAATTTTTCTCGAATCTCCCGATCCACATCCTCGGGAATATACGAGGTTTCTTCCAGGGACACAATCCTTTTCGCCATCTCCCGGGCCCGGGTCCGGGCGTCTTTGGAACCGTCCTTCTCCCATTTATCCCGGTTGTTACGATCCGACACCCCGTTCCCGGTAAAAAATTCCTTTCGCAGGAACTTCATGGTGTGGGAGGTGGTCATGAAATTGCCCCCCGGCCCCACCTGATCGATCACCT
Source organism: uncultured Desulfobacterales bacterium (assembly GCA_964573705.1). GTDB lineage: Bacteria > Desulfobacterota > Desulfobacteria > Desulfobacterales > Desulfococcaceae > JAABSQ01. The sequence continues at coordinate 1,325 of CAZNLT010000114.1, read as the reverse complement.
CCAGGGCCAGGTGCTCGGCGTCGGTTTCGATCCCCTGGAGGACCTTGCAGCTCATGCCGATGATTTCATCGTCGATGACGAACTGCTCGTGGGCCACGGTGAGCATCGACTCCAGCATACCGGCGGCGTGGTGGATGTAGTTGGACCCGCCCATGCCGGCCAGAAGCGTGGTCATCGCCTTTTCCCATCCGGCCTGGGCGTCGGGGAGTTTGGAATCGCTCAATCCGGAAGAATTGTAGTTGGGCACCTTGATATGGGCTGCCATCTGGTGAATGGCCGCGTTCATCATGCCGCACTCCACGCCGCCGCCCATGTAGCCCATGGTGCGAAAATCGGCCATGCCCGGAATGCCGCCGTAAAGCTGGGGGGAGCCGGGATTGGTGAGCTGCCCGATGGTGATGCCGGCCATCTGTTCGGCATGGATCAGGGCCAGGGTGCCTGCCATGGTGACGGGCGAGGTCGATCCGGCCATGGGGGCGCAGGACAGCGCCACCGGGATATTGTTTCGGGCCGCCTCCTGCATGTTGCGAGTGGATTGGGTGCAGAGCTTCAGAGGGCTGATGGCGAAGGAGGTGATGATGGAGAAAAAGGGCCGTTCCTTCAATTTGTCGGGCCCGCCCGCCACCATGGCGGCCAGAGCCAGCACCTTCTGAAACCCGGCTTCATCGTTCACCCCGGCCATGACGTGCTTGTTGGTGGCCCGAAAACAGGTGTAGAAGACATTCACGTCATAGGCATCCTTGGGAATATCGGTGGGGATGCAGGGCCGAAGGAAAAAATGGATGTTGTCAAGTTTGTCCACCAGCCGGCCCAGCTGATGCAGATCCTTGAGGGTACTGGACCGCGCCTCCCCCGACTCCAGGTCCAGGATCTTGATGGCGGCCCCGCCGGTGCCGAGATAGACCTTGTCGCCGGCCAGTTCCAGGTCGTTTTCCGGATCCCGGCCGTACATGATGATCCGTTCCGGCGCCTTGGCCGTCATTTCGTTCACCAATGGACGGGGAAAAAAGACCCGTGTCTTTTCCCGATCCACCGATGCGCCGGATTTCTCAAGAAGTTCCAGGGTTTCGTCCAGACCGGTTTCATAAGTGAATCCGGTCTTCTCCAGAATGGACAAAGACGCTTCATGGATGGTGTTGATCTGTTCTTCGGATAACGGACGGTACTGTCCCCCGGTAAAGCCTTTGTAATTCATTTTCCAACCCCCTGAAAATAAAAAATGATCATTAAAGAATAAGAAATAAATCTGAATAAAATAAAAGCGCTTTTTGCTATGACCACAAAATTCAGTTGGCGGTTGCGGTTAAACAACGATGATTTTTGAC
>CAZNLT010000113.1:0-19583 GCA_964573705.1 uncultured Desulfobacterales bacterium | reverse complement strand
AAGTATAAAAAGCAAGACATTTTACCGCAAAGTCATTTGGTACATGCTTTAATATGTACAATATGCCGTACAGGAGGTGCCGCATGGAAGCCATCACATATACAGCGGCAAGGCAAAACCTTGCAAAGACAATGGACAAAGTTTGCGATGACCATTCACCGATCATTGTCACCCGAAAATCATCCAGTTCCGTGGTCATCATGTCGATCGAGGATTACCAGGCTCTTGAAGAGACCGCCTACCTTTTGCGCTCGCCGAAAAACGCCAAACGCCTGATCGAATCCATCGCCCAGCTCGAAAGCGGCCAGGGCCGTGAAAAGGCGCTGATCGAGTGAAGCTTGTTTTTTCCGAGCATGCATGGGACGACTATCTCTTCTGGCAAAAAACCGATAAAAAAATTCTCCGACGCGTCAATTCCCTCATTAAAGAGGCGATGAGACATCCTTTCGAGGGCGTTGGCAAGCCGGAGCCGTTAAAGCACGGCCTTTCAGGATATTGGTCCAGGCGGATCACCGATGAACACCGCTTTGTGCACAAAGTCTCCGACGACGCCCTTGAAATTGCCCAGTTGAGGTATCACTACTGACTCCCGCCAGGAGGCCGCCGGCCGCTGACTGACGATGGTCCCGACGGCCGACACCCATTCGCCGTCCGTTCCCCGGTTCCGCGCCAGCGCCGACACCAGCGGCTTCAACCGTTTGTCGGAACATCGGTCCACCAGGGGCGCGGTCCGCCCTTTCAAATCTTCCCGAAACGTCTTGAGATCGACCCGGCTCCCGAAGGTTTCCTGAAGGATCATCCGGATGCGGTCCACCAGCCGCTCGAACGCCTGGGCCAGCTCCCCACCGCCTTGGGCAGATCCCTGAAGAGCAACGCAATGGGGTCTTTCGAATTCAGCAACGCCTGGAACAGGTTCCGGGCCTCCCGGCTGATGGACCGGGTCTCCTTCACATAGGCCGGCAGCCGGTCCGCGAACTGGACCAGGGGGCCGACGATGTTGACCATGGTGGCGTTTCGCACCTGACGATCCGACTGGACCGGTCCGCTGTTCAACAACTCCTGGTACACCCGGAAGACCTTCCCCTGGACGCCCAAAAGCGACCCATGCCGCAGGGGCCGGACAGCGACCATGCGGACGCCTTCCGGCCGTTGAGCCCGGCGGCGAGGCGGTGGATGATCTCCAGCCCCTTTCCGGTGAGGAGATAGCGATCGAGGGTTTCAGGTCCGACAGATCCCGTTCCAGGTTGACCGAACGGGCGATGCGGGCGTCGGGGCGGGCGATTTGGGAGAGTTTCATCGCAGCGTCCTCCCCCCATTATAGTAGAATTCCATCGCCGCATCCCGCAATACCATTGGATCGACCTCGAACCGGAGCTGTCGGTTGCCGCAGGATTCGGTAAACACCACGCCGTCCATTCGGGATTCGGCCCGCTCCAGCCGGTTGCCGATGTCGGTCTCGAAGAGCTGGAAAACCCGGCCGGGGCTGTTCCACTCGCAGGCGATGGCGTTTAACACCTGGCTTTTGGCGCCCGTGCCGTTGGTATATGTTTGATGCCGCTGGACTGAATACAGGCAAACACAAAGGTGAGAAAGACCAGAAGGAAAAAGGACCTGAGCAGATAGAGGATAGAGGCCGAAATAGACCCCACCGCAATCCGTGTGGCTAAGGGAAAGATAATGTTCCAGGGTTGTGGAAGGGTGCGTGTTTCACCGGCCGGCACGGATTCAATCGATTTCATCATTGTGAACTCCTTATCCGGATATTGAAAAATTGAAATGAGTATGGTTTATTGGCTGATCGGTTATTGCAAAAATCAGGTGAATTCTCAACCGAAAAGAGGGGGCGCGAGGGTCTTGGAAAAGATCATCTACCGGCGAACCGGCATACTTTTGCTGCTGTTTTCTTTAACGGCCGGGTTGCTGTGGTGGTCGGGGGTTGTTCAGCACCTTCTCGGACCCGGGACCTACATCGACCAGGGGGGATGGTCTTCGATTCAGGATCGCGGCCGGATTCGGTTTCTGATGCCGCGCCTCAGCCCCATTGAATACCTTCCGAGGAGCGGCCGGCCCGAAGACTTTGAAACGCGGCTGATCGATGAATTCGGCCGGGCTGCCGGTCTGGAGGTGATCCGGGTCCGGGTGGACCATCGGGATGAACTCATCCCTGCTCTGCTGGCCGGCAAAGGCGACGTCATCGGGGCCGGTTTCACGATCACCCCGGGAAGACAAGAACGGGTGGCCTTCAGCGCCCCTTTTCTGACGGTGCGGGAGCAGGTCGTGGTCCCGAAGGATTCGCCCGTTCACGGTCTTGCCGATCTCAAAGGACGAGCGGTCGCGGTCCGCGAGTCCTCATCTTACCGGGAATCTCTGAAGGTTTTAAAAACCGAATACCCCTTTCTTGAGATTCTGCCCGTGCCCGAAGATGTGGACACCCTGACCATCCTCTCCGGGGTGGCGGAAGGGCGGTATGAGGCCACAGTGGCCGACGATAATATCGTCCAGATTTTTCTTTCCTACGAAAACCGGGTCCGTCCGGCCTTTTCGCTGAAGGGGGACCGTCATATCGGCTGGGCGGTCCGTCCGGACAATTCAGAGCTTCTCGACCGGGTCAACGGGTTTTTGAGCACCACCCATCTGCCCGGAAACCGCCCCACCGTGTATCGAGCGGACCTGGATGAGATTCGAGAACGGGGGGTGCTGCGGGTACTGACCCGCAACAACGCCGCCACCTATTTCATATGGCGGGGACAGATGGTGGGGTTCGAGTATGAAATGGTCCGGAAATTCGCCGAGGAGATCGGGGTTCGGCTGCAAATGGTGGTGCCGCCCACCCGGGAGGACCTTTTCCCCTGGCTCCTGGAGGGACGGGGGGAACTGATCGCGGCTTCCATGACCGCCTCCTCCGAACGGGCGAAAAAGGAAGGGGTGCGCTTCTCCCGGCCGTACAATCAGGTCTTCGAAATGGTGGTGACCCGGGCCTCGGATGAAGACCTCGAAGGGGTGGCGGACCTCAAAGGGCGGACCATCACCGTTCGAAAGTCGAGTTCCTACTGGGCCACCCTCGAATCCCTCCTGAAAGCGGGCGCTGAATTCAAAGTGGAACCGGCCCCGGAGCTGCTGGAAACCGAGGAGATCATCGGAAAAGTGGCAAATGGCGAATACGACCTCACGGTGGCCGACAGCCACATCCTGGATATTGAACTGAGCTGGCGGGAGGATGTCAAAGGCGCCTTTGCATTGGGAGGCCCGGTCTCCCACGGGTGGGCGGTCCGCCCCGAAGATGAAAAGCTCCTGTCTGCGGTGAACCGGTTTCTGAAATCAGAGTACCGGGGCCTGTTTTATAACATGACCGTAAAAAAATATTTTAAGAACCCCCAAAAGATTCGCAGCCATATTGAAGATCGCTCCAAAACCAGCGGCGCACTCTCCCCGTATGACGACATCATCAAAACCTATGCCGCCCAATACGATTTCGACTGGCGGCTGATCGTCGCCCTGATGTACCAGGAAAGCCGGTTCGACCCCGAGGTTCGCTCCTTTGCCGGGGCCCGGGGGTTGATGCAGATGCTGCCGAAAACCGCCCGCTCCCTGGGATTCGAAGATTTAACCGACCCCGAAACCAGCATCCATGCCGGCGTCAAATACCTGGACCGGCTTCGGAAGTATTTCGAGCCGGAACTCCCGGTCCATGAACGCTTGAATTTCATCCTGGCCGCCTACAATGCCGGGCAGGGCCATGTTCGGGATGCCCGGATTCTGGCCCGGGAACTGGGTCTCAACCCGGACCGGTGGTTCGACCATGTGGAAAAGGCGATGGGTCTGCTTTCCAAACGGAAATACGCCCGCCGCGCTCGGTTCGGGTATGTGCGCGGGCATGAAACGATCAAGTACCTGCGGGAAATTCGCAGGCATTATCGGGGGTATGCGGCGGTAGCCTCCGGTGCATGAGCGTTTCTTATTCTGAAAGCGTCTGAAGGGCCGCCGCGATATCCCGGCTCAACTCGCCCAGTGCGAGGCTTTCCGCGGCCACGATGTCGTTGTATTCGGTCCCGGAAACCGGTTGTCGAACTCGGGAGCCGCGCATCAGCAGCATTCGCCGGCCGTCATCCCCTAAAATTACCCAGTGGGCGTCCAAGGCCACCCCTTCACCCGGAACCGCATCGAACCGCAGAACCTGAATCGTCACCTGATACCGAATGGAGATTCCGGTTCGCCAGGGAAAGACATAGACCTGATCGGTGGCAAGCAGGGTTGACAGGTTTTCCGCCAATACGGTGGTGGCATTTTCCTTGAGGGTGCCGGCCCACTTGTCGAATTCCCCCAGTTCGATTTTATGAGGCCCGGTTCGAATCACAATCTGAGGCCGGTCAAGATAGGAGGGGATCTCCACCGGTCCGACCCCGATGGTTTTTCCGTTTCGGGTAAATTGGCTTGAGGCCGGGTTTTCCGCTTCGGGAATGGCGGTCAGAACATAAAACCGGGAAGGTTGAGTGCGGGCGCAGCCGGCTAGTGCCGCGGCTGCAAACATAAAAAAAAGGATCGGAAAGGGCCATTTGCCGGGATTCATTATCTTCCTCTCTTTCCCTGGATCAGGGCTTCCGGATGTCGTTCAAGGTATTCGGCCATGATTCGAATAGACCGGGCCGCTGCGGCGAATTCATCCACGGCGCTGTAGATCTGGTAGCCGAGGGGGGACTCCTTGGCGGTGATGTTTTCGATGGCGGACAGGGTCTGCCGGGCCTGGTCCAGAGCGGTTTGGGCCGCCCGGGCCGCCTGCTGAATATCCGCCGCGATCGGACCGATCCGGCCGTCGAGATTGTCAACGATGGTTTCCATGTTGCGGACCAGCTTTTCCGCTTCGGCGACTGTTTTTTCAATCTCTTCACCGACCCCGGCGATCACCTCGTTGGTGTCGGACACCAGGGTGTCCGCGCTCCGGAGCAATTCCCGTCCTTGCGTCGCCAGAGGAATGACCTCCCGGTTGATATTCTTGGCCAGTTTTTCGACCTCGGTCATGGTACCGCTGAGGGCTGTAAAGCCCTCTTCCATATCCGCGGAATTGACGATCCTTTCAATCCCTTCGATGGCGTCGATGGCTTTGTAAATCAGGTTTTCAATGGGAATTTTTTCGAGGGTTCGGGTGATTTCCTCGATGTCCGAGGGAATGGTCGGCAGCTCGGGGTAGGGGATTTCGCTGTCTTCCAGTTCGGCGCTCACGAAGTCGGCCTTTTTTCCAGGGTGAAAGTCGAACTCCACATAGAGCTGTCCGGTCACCAGGCTCTGGACCTTGAGTTGGGCCCGAAGTCCATTGTTGACCAGCTCCGTGACCACCTCGGACACCTCCCCCGAGTCGGTGAGCCGGCCCTCCAGGTTGGCGATTTTGGTCGGATCGATTTCGATGATGACCGGAATCCGGATGTTGAGATCATTCGGATTGAAGTACATGCGGATATCCGAGACCGTGCCCACCCGGACCCCGCGAAATGCGACCTGAGACCCCACGTTCAGGCCCGCCACCCCGCCCTCGAAATAGAGGACATACTTGGGCCGGTCCGACCAGAACGTTCCGGCGCCGAAAATAATAATGCCGATGACCACCAGGGCGACGGCCCCCACCACAAAGAGACCGATCAGGGTCGGACTGGCCTTTTTGCTCATTGTTGATTTCCCGGTTTATCGTTCATGAAATCCGCTTCCTCAGTCGAGATTCAGACCCCGCCGCCCGATTCTCCGCGGGTAAGGAACTGCTGCACCTTGGGATCATCCGATTCATCCCGCAGCCGATGGGGATCTCCCCGGGCGATCATGGTTTTTGAATCCGCATCCAGAAACACCGAATTGTCCCCGATGGCGAAGATACTCGCCAGTTCATGGGTCACCACCACCACGGTGGCGCCCAGGCTGTCCCGCAGTTGCCGGATCAGTTCGTCGAGCCGGTGGGCGCTGATCGGATCGAGCCCGGCCGAGGGCTCGTCAAAAAAAAGGATCTCCGGGTCCAGCGCCATGGCCCTGGCCAGAGCGGCCCGTTTCTGCATGCCCCCGCTGATCTCGGACGGATAGAACGCCTCGAATCCGGCCAGCCCCACCAGCGACAGCTTCAGGGAGACCACCCGCCGAATCTGATCCGGATTAAGATCGGTGTATTCACCCAATGGAAGGGCGATGTTCTCGGCCAGGGTCATGGAACTCCAGAGCGCGCCCCTTTGGTACAGCACTCCGCATCCGCGCATGATCTCCTGCCGGGCCTCGGAATCGACCTCCCAGATGCTGGTATCATCAAAACGGATGGTCCCCTTTGCCGGTGCTTTCAGCCCGATCAGATGGCGCATGAGGGTGCTTTTGCCGCATCCGCTGCCGCCCATGATGATGAAGATATCCCCCCGATTGATCGTAAAACTGAGATCCCGCTGGATCACGAAATCACCGTAGGCCATGGTGAGATTATCCACCACGATATGGGGAGATGCATTCGAACCGGTCATTCGGTTTTTTCTTTCCCATTCATGCGTCAAATGTCCAGGAGACTGAAAATAAAAGTCAGGGTGGCGTCGGCGACGATAATCCAGACGATTGCGGTCACCACCGCCTGCGTGGTTGCCTGACCTACGGCGGTGGCGCTTCGACCGCATTCCAGACCCCGCATGCACCCGGCCACGGATACGATGACCCCGAAGACCCCGCTTTTAATGATTCCGACGGCGAAATGAATCAATGGGACCGCCTCCTGCGTCTGAATATAGTAGGCGGTAGGGCTCAGATCGAGCATGAAGACGCCGACCAGGGCGCCGCCGAGGATCCCCATCAGGTCTGCATAAATGCACAGCAGCGGCATCATGAATGTCAATGAGATGATCCGCGGAAGCACCAGAAAATCCATGGGGGAGATCCCCAGGGTGGTCAGCGCATCGATCTCTTCATTGACCTGCATGGTGCCCAATTGGGCGGCGAACGCCGCACCGGTTCGCCCGGCCATGATGATCGCGGCCATCATGGCCCCCATTTCCCGAGCCATGGCCAGACCCACCAGGTTGGCCACGTAGATCTGGGCGCCGAACATTTCCAGCTGAATGGCCCCGACGAATGCAAGAATCAAACCCACCAGAACGCTGATCAGGGTGATGATGGGAAGGGCCGTGGGGCCGCATTCCTGCAGGGTCAAAAAGAAGTCGACCCTCCGAAACCGGGCTTGGCCGGTGATCAGTCGAAGGAAGGAAAGAACGGTGTTTCCCACGAATTCGAAAAAATTCCGGGATTCACTCCCCGCCTGTTGCGCACGCCGTCCGATTCGGGCAAGCCAGGAAGAAGGCTTTTCCTCTCGGCCGGTATCCTTCTTTTCCGGAACCGCGGCGGCGAGCTTCAGCAGTTGATGAATGCCGCTCGGAAGGTCCTCCAGTTGGACATCGATGTTTCGTTTCTCCCCGAGGCGGTTCACCTCGGCGAGAAACGCCAGCAGTCCGCTGTCCCACTCGGTCACCTCCGCGGCATCAAAGGTGATCTCTCGAACCTCGGCCCCCTGATCCAGGGCCTCGGCCACCGGTTTCCGGCTCGGAAGACGGTTGCCCATCTTCCAGGGCCCGGCCATTCGGACCAGAAGGGTGTGATCGGACGGCCGATCAAGGCTCAGTTCATATTCCGCAGGGGATTCATCCATCTTCGCCGCCGATTTTTACCTTCCGTCCGAGTCCGTTGCTTCACCTTTTCAGCAGTTTCCAAATTCTTAATATAGGGGTAAGTCCAGTGGATTGCAATAAAATATTCCGAATTGAAGCGTGAATGAATGATGTCTTGCAAACCGGGAGATCGTCAGGTAAAGAGGAATCATCCACGGACCGCATTCATCCAAAGTCCATCAACATAGAGGGGAGGAGGCATTATGTCACAAGAAACGACACCGTTGAACGAAGGCGAAAAGGCGTATTACAATGAACTCAATCCAGAAAGTCTCCAATTTCTGATGAACCGCTACAACCGGGTGAATCGGTGGGTGATCGCCGACATGATCCGGCGAAGCGCCTACCGGTATCCCGACAAGAAGGCGGTCATTTTCGGCGACCTGTCGCTCACCTATTCCGAACTGGAAGCCGAATGCAACCGCACCGCTCATGCCCTGGCCGACCTCGGGGTCAAAAAATACGACCGGGTGGCGATACTGGCCCACAACACCGTCCACCATGTGCTGACCTGGCTGGGGTGCTGCAAAATCGGGGCGGTCTATCTGGCCATCAACTATCTGCTGCGGGGAAAGGACATCACCTACTGCATCAACCACTCCGAAAGCCGGGTCTTCATCGTGGAAGACGCCCTGTATGACCTGGTCAAGGATGTCCTGGATGAAATGCCGACCGTAAAAACCCTGATCTGGTCGAACCAGGGCGCCGGCCAACCGCCCGTGAATGATCGCTTTCAGGATTTCGATTCCTGGTATAAAGCCTACCCGGCCGAAGAGCCCGGGGCGGTGCTTCATATCGAAGACCCCTGCCAGATGACCTACACCAGCGGCACCGAATCCCTGCCCAAGGGGGTGATCATCAGCAATCAGGCCCTGATGGCCCAGTACATGGGGGCGATCGTGGACGGCCAATACGACGAGGAGGACATCAACGTCAATGCCCTCCCGATTTACCACTGCGCCCAGCGGGACGTCTTTTTGAACCCGATCTTCTGGCTCGGGGGAACCAACATCCTGATCATGCCGGATATCGGGCAGATCCTTAAAACCATCGCCGAGAGCCGGGCCACCATGTTCTTCGCCCCGCCCACCGTCTGGATCGGAATGCTTCGCCACCCCGATTTCGACAAGCACGACCTGACCTGCCTCAAAAAATGCTATTACGGGGCCTCCATCATGCCGGTGGAGGTGCTCAAAGAGATCATGAACCGGCTGCCGGGAGTACAGATCTACAACTACTACGGCCAGACCGAACTGGCGCCGTATCACACCATTCTCAAGGCCCGGGACGCACTCAAGAAGCTCGGCTCCGCCGGAATGGGCGGCCTCAACATGGAAACCCGGCTGGAAAATGAAAAAGGGGAGCCCGTCGATAAAGTCAATGTACCCGGAGAGATCTGCGGACGAGGGCCCCACGCCATGATCATGTACTACAAAGATCCGGAAAAGACCGAAGAGGCGATGCGGGGCGGCTGGTTCCACTCGGGAGACATCGGGGTGCTGGACGAGGACCGGTATATCTCGGTGGTGGACCGAAAGAAGGATATGATCAAGACCGGCGGCGAAAACGTGGCCACCCGGGAAGTGGAAGAGGCCATTTATCGGGACAACCGGGTCGAGGAGGTGGCGGTCATCGGGGTGCCGCATCCCAAATGGGTGGAGGGGGTCACCGCCGTGGTGGTGCCGAGAAAAGGAGAGACCATCACCGAGGAAGAAATCCTGAGTCTCTGCCGCAAAGAGCTGGCGCCGTTCAAGATTCCCAAATCGGTGGTGTTTGTCGAGGCGCTCCCCAAGACGCCAACGGGAAAGATTTTGAAGCGGGACATGCGGCGGCAGTATGAGAAGCTTTTTACGGATTGAGAATATTTACTCGGAAAGACCTCCCGTGGGATCAAACTTGCCGGGGAGATGTACCGGCAGACAGGAATCAACAAAGAAATGGAATTTAAATGATGAACGAAAACGAAAAAGAGACGCAGAAAAAAAAATCATCCACCGATATTACCATCGATACGGAAGGGCCTTCTCCGGCCTCCATTCAGATCAACATCCACATTGAAAACGTGGACGAGGTCAATTTCTATGGTTTCCCCGTGCCGCCGGAACCGGAGGAGGAATAAAGCCGGCGGCATCCGGATGAAACCGTGGGTCTCGGGATCATCGATCAGTACAGGTGGCAGGCCACGAAATGGCCTGCTTCCACCTCCTGGATTTCGGGAATAATGTGGTCGCAGGGCTCGAATCGTTCGGGGCACCGGGTATGAAACCGGCAGCCGGGCGGCGGATTCATGGGGCTGGGCACATCCCCCTTCAGGATAATCCGATCCCGCTTGATTCGCGGGTCGGGCCGGGGGATGGCCGAGAGCAGGGCCCGGAATATCCTGTCCCGGGTTATCTACGGCGCCCGAATTTCCCTGGCGGTCGGCCTCATCTGCCAGGTTCTCAACACCTCCATCGGGGTGATTCTGGGGCTCACCGCCGGTTTTTTCGGCAAATGGTGGGATGATCTGGTGATGGGGCTGACCAAAGCCGCCAAGGCCCTGGGATACGGACGGATTCGGATTATGTTCACCCAAATCCTGCCCAACATCGTGGGACCCATTCTGGTGGTGGCCACCCTCGGGGTGGCGGATGCCATCTTGCTGGAGGCGGCCCTCTCCTTTCTGGGCCTGGGCACCCAGCCGCCCACTCCCAGCTGGGGCGGCATGTTGTCCTCGGCCCGGGAGCAGCTTTTTACCGCCCCGTGGATTTCGATTTTCCCGGGTCTGGCCATTTTCATCACCGTTCTGGGATTGAATCTTTTCGGAGACGGATTGCGGGACATCCTCGATCCCCACACCACCCGGTTGGGCAAGGCGTAACATTTTACAAAGCATATGCAATCAATCCTATTCAAAGCAGACATTTTCACAGGGGATGCTTCCCGGCCCGGGGCCGAAGCCGTGCTGATCGAAGGAAATCGCATCAAGGCGGTCGGAAGCATCGAGGAGGTTCATGCGGCCGCAACCGGCCGGGCGCGGATCATCGATCTGCCGGGACGACTGATCACCCCCGGCCTGGTGGACGGCCACACCCATTTCTCCCGATGCAGCCGGACCTATATTTCGGTGGACCTGGCCGGTCTGACCTCCATCGAAGCCTGCCGCCGAAGCGTTCAGGCGGCGACTTTAGAAAAACGGCCGGGGGAGTGGATCATCGGCTGGGGCTGGGATCACCACGCCTGGGAGGAAAAGCGCGACCCGCTGGCCTCGGACCTGGACGACATCACCCCTGAGAATCCCACCATCCTGTACCGCATGTGCGGGCACAGCATCTGGGTCAACACCATCGCCCTGAATATCGCCGGAATCACCGCACAAACCCCCGATCCGGCGGGCGGGTGCATTGTCCGTCTCGACAGCAGCGGAAATCCCAGCGGATGGATGAAGGAGTGCGATCATTTGATCAAAGCCCACATTCCGCCTCTGTCGCTGGCGCAGCGCAAGACCGCCGTTCTGGACGCCCAGGACAAGGCCCTGAGAAAGGGACTGACCGGGGTGCATTCGCTGGAGGGGCTGTCCGAATACCTGGCCATGGCCGACCTGGACCGGGAAAACCGGTTGAAACTCCGGGTCCACCACACCCTGCCGCCGGAAGATCTGGAACCGGCCCTCGCAAAAGGAATTCAACCCGGGGCCTCGACGCCGCATCTCTGGTTCCGGCAGATCAAGCTGTTTACGGATGGTTCTCTGGGATCGGGGACGGCCCTGCTCAAAGAACCCTACAGCGATGAACCGGACCAGTACGGCATCGAATTCACCACCCCGGCCCAGCTCAAAGACTATGTCCGGGCCGCCTATGCCGCCGAATGCGATGTGGCCATCCACGCCATCGGGGACAAGGCCCTCGCCACTGCCCTGGACACCCTGGAATCCGAGCGGGTCGGCCTGGAACGATCTTTCCGGGATCGAGTGGAACATGCCCAGCTGTTTACCCCCGAGGATCTAAAACGGATGGCGGATCTGAAGATCACCGCCTCCGTTCAACCGGTACACCTCTTCACTGACTGGCATGTGGCCGATCGGCGCTGGGGGCCTCGCTGCAACCGGGCCTATGCCTATAAATCCATCCTGAAAGCGGGGATTCCGCTCCAGATGGGATCGGACGCCCCGGTCATGGATATTGATCCGATGCTGGGCCTATACGCCGCAGTCACCCGTCAGGACCTGAAAGGCAGACCCGAGGGCGGATGGCACCCGGAAGAACGCCTGACCCTGCCGGAAGTCCTCACCGCCTTCACCGTCCAGCCGGCCTTCACCGCCCGACGGGAAACCATGCTCGGCTCCATCACCCCGGGCAAGCTGGCGGATCTTACGGTGTTCAGCCGAAACTTATTCGAGGCCCCGCCGGAAGAATGGCCGGAAGTAGAGATTGAAATGACCGTGGTGGATGGGGAGATCGTGTACCGAAGGGAAGAGGGGATTCAAAAATAAGACTGCGGTTCTAAAGAAGGGATTTTGCAGATTTGAGAACCCCGGCATCACTCGAATAATTCAAGTACCCGCGTTTCAAACCCCGGCAAAACGTCTCCGCCGGTAATGATTTGCTCCCCCGAAAAGCGGACGGCCTCGGTCGCCGAAGTGTAAACGAACACTTGTTTGTGTCGCGGATCCACCAGCCAGACATTCTGAACGCCCATGGAAAAATATTCATCCAGCTTATCGACAATGTCACACCAACGATCACCGGGCGACATGATTTCCACAATAAGTTCCGGGGCTACATCCAGATAACTTTCCGACTTGATTTGCTCCATGCGCCGGTTTGAAATATACAGAATGTCCGCAGCCCGCACCGTATCCGGATCCCGGCGGGTGTAGATCCCCACTTCACCGACCATGACCTTTCCCGAACCGTTCTGATCCACAAACATCTTCAGCTTGCTGCCCAGGTTGCTTTCCGTTAGACCATGCAGGTAACCCGTAGGGGTCATGGGAACCGGTTTTCCTTTCACGAGTTCCAGGCGATCGCCGTCTCCGGATGCAAAGAGTTCTTCACCGGTTAAAACCGCCTTCGTTTCGGGTAGGGAATATGAAGTTGTCATTGTTCAATTTTCCCATATTCTACATCTGCTGAAACAGCGTATTTCGTATCCCGGCACCAGTTGTCCGGGATGAATACTTCTGGATTGCCGAATCACAGTCCATCATACCCATCAGACGAATCACAGTTCAAGACAAAAAGGTCCTTCAGGACAACAGCGTCGCCGTCTCCTCCGCCGCTGCCTCCAGAATGCGAGCATGGGCCGCCAGATCGAGGACCGTAATCCGCTCCCGAATGGTGCGGGCCGCCAGCACGGCCTGGATGAATTCGGGTTCGGATAATCGGAGCGACTCGAGAGTCATGGGAAAACCGGTGCGCCGGATCAGATCCAGAAAAAAACCGGGGGATCGTACTGCGGCAAAGCGTTCTCGAAGTGTCTTCCAGTGGGCCGGCAAAAGGGTATCGAACTGAAGCAGCTGGACCCGCTTCTGAAGAAAACGGTCTCGTACCTCGTCGGCATAGGTGCCCCAGATGGAATCGATCCCTTCCAAGCCCTTTTTGACAGCCGCTTCGGCACCCTCCGACAGCCGGTCGCCGTCCAGATCACGAAGCTTTTGATAACAGAGGGCGGAGAGAACCACTCCGGCGCCCACTTGCAGGCCATGCAGTTCGGGGACCCTGCCGGTCAGGCTTTCCCGCATATCCAGTACATGGGAGACGAGATGTTCTCCGCCCGAAGCCGGAGCGCTGGAACCGGCCAGGGTCATGGCGATACCGGAGACCAGCAGCCCGTGAAAGAGGCCGTTAACGGCCTCGGTGTCCCCATTGCGTATCTTTTCGGGTGAATGCAGATACCGGTCTTCGGATTCGGCGACAATACCGGACGGAAGATCGCAGTAGGAGCCGGAAAACAGGGCCGATTCCGTTCGCCAGTCGGTATCCGACACCGATTTGGCCAACACGTCGCAGAAACCGGACTGGCGCAGTTTGAGAGGGGATTGTTGAATAACCCGCGGGACGGCATAGATTCGGCGGGGCGGGGTGGCGGGAAGGGTCCGCTTGACCCCGCGAATCTTGATGGCCGCGATGGATGAAGTATACCCGTTCATGGAAGGCGCCGTAGGCACCGTCCAATAGGGAATACCCAATCTGGTGGCGACATATTTTCCCAAGTCGTTGATGGCGCCGGCGCCGACTGCCAGGATCAGAGAATAACCGGCGGCGGTATCCTGCACCGAATCCGCCAGTGCATCGGTCATTTCGATATCGCCATCCAAGGTCAACAGGTTGTAAGAAACCGATGCATCGGCCAAGGCGGCGACCACATCCCTTCCGGCGGCTTCATGGGTATTATCATCATCGATCACCAGCACCGGGTCGTCCTGTCGGGTATTTCGAACATCCTCGGCAAGAACGGCAAAGGCATCCTCACCCGAATAGAGCCTTACCTCGGGGGACGGGTGTTCATTGCCGCAGGTGCACAGCGGAGCGCACCGCTGCGGATCGACGACATAGGTCAGTTCAGGCATTCTTTTATTTCTCCCGTTCCACCAGTCCTTTGACAAACCAGCGCTGCATCAACAACACCACCAGAATCGGCGGCAGCATCACCAGCAGGGCGCCGGCCATGGCGATATGCCAGTCCGGCGGATCTTCCGGTGAAGGGATCAGATTCTTGAGGCCGATGACCGCGGTGGTCATTTTCGGATCGGTGGTGATCAGCAGGGGCCACAGGTATTGATTCCATCCGTAAACGAATTCGATCACCACCAGGGCCGCGATATTGGTTTTGGATAAGGGAAGCAGAATTTTGCGGAAGAAGACCATGGGCGAAGCCCCGTCCATTTTGGCCGCTTCACACAACTCCTCGGGAACGGTAAGGAAAAACTGGCGGAACAAAAAGGTGCAGGTGGCCGATGCCACCAGCGGCAGAATCAACCCGGTATAGCTGTCCAATAGGCTCCACTCCAGATTGACTTCGATATCGTGGCGAGAAAACCAGGTGATCAACCACTCGGGGTCCAGCCAGTTCCAGAGGGATTGCACTGGCCCCAGAAGATTGGCGGCCATTTCATAGGTCGGCAGGATTCGAACCTCCACCGGCAGCATCAGGGTGCAGAAGACGGTGACGAATGCCACGGTGCGAAACCGGTAATCGAAATAGACGATGGAAAAGGCTCCCAGAAGGGATACCACGATTTTGCCGAAGGTAATCCCGGATGCCATGATAAAAGAGTTGAACAGCTCCCGGCCCAGGTTACCCCGTTCCCAGGCGGTCTGAATATTGACCAGAAACTGGTCTCCGGGGATCAGGGGCATCGGTACCTTCGACACCTCTTCCAGGGGCAGGGAGGCGGCGACCACCGTATAGAGAATTGGAAAACAGACCACCCCGATGCCGGCCATCAGGAAGAGGTAGGTCAGGGTATCCAGGATCGGTGTTTTTTCAACCATCAGAAGCTCATCCCGTGTATTGGACTTTCTTTTCCACGTATTTGAACTGCAATACGGTGATGGTAATGATCAGGGCCATCAAGAGGACGGACTGGGCCGCGGAGGATCCCATATTCAAGCCGATAAACCCGTCCTGATACACCTTATAGACCAGAATGTTGGTGGCCCCGCCCGGCCCGCCTTGAGTGACCGTGTGGATGATGCCGAAGGTCTCGAAAAAGGAGAAAATGATGTTCATGACGGTGACGAAAAAGAGGGTGGGCGAGAGCAGGGGCAGGGTGATCACCCAGAACCGACGGAAAGGACCGGCCCCGTCCATGGCGGCCGCTTCGATCAGCGACGTAGGGATGGCCTGCATACCGGCCGTAAAAAAGACGAAGTTGTAGCTGACCTGTTTCCAGGCGCTGGCCAGGATAATCATGATCATGGCATCGGTGCCGCTGAGCACCGGGTCCCACTCGATGCCGAGAAAGCGGGTCATGGCGATGGCCACCACCCCGAAGGAGGGGTGAAGCAGAAACAGCCACAGAATGCCCGAAATGGCCGGCGCCACCGCATAGGGCCAGATCAGAAAGGTGCGGATGACATTTTTAAACCGCAGAATCCGGTTGGCCAGGGTCGCGATGAAGAGCCCGGTCGTGATGGCCAGGGTCGCCGTGGAGGCGCTGAAAACGAGGGTGGTGATGATGGATTTCAGATACAGCGGATCCTTGAACAGGGCGATGTAGTTGTTGAACCAGACGAACCGGCTGTGCAGCCCGAAAGGGTCGCTGAGCATAAAAGACTGGGCCAGCCCCTGCACCGCAGGCCAGTAAAAAAAGGTGACTGTCACCAGGATCTGGGGCAGAATCAAAAGGTAGGGCAGGGTTTTGGAACTGAAATAGGAACGTTTCCTGAGCATGTCGGTGGATCGCCGGTTGATGAAAATGGGGGGCGAAAGGGGAATATACCCCTTCCGCCCGGACAACCATCAGGAACTTTGCCTTTTATTGGTTTTTATATATACTCTCGAACTCCCGCAGTTTCAGATTGCTGCGGGCAACGGCGCTGTCCATTGCTTCTTGCGGGGTTTTGGATCCGTTCCAGACCAGTTCCAATTCTTCGTTGATGATGTTCCGAATCTGGATGAAATACCCCAGACGAATGCCCCGGGAATTCTTGGTGGGATCACGTCGGGTCAGCTGCTTGATCCCGACCTCCTGATAGGGGTTCTCCTTGTAATACCCGTCCGCCTTGAGTTTTTCATAGGCGTCGAGTGTAATAGGAAAATACCCGGTTTCCTTGTGCCAGAGAATCTGCATTTCCGGCTGGGCCAGGTGATTCATAAAAGCCGCCACACACTCATATTCCTTATCGGAATGCCCTTTGAAGACCCACAGGGAAGCGCCGCCGATGATGCTGTTTTGGGGCTTTTCCATCCAGGATTCCACCGGCAGAGGGGCCACGTCCCATTCAAAATCCTTGACCGCATCTTTCAGTTTGGCGATGCCGCTGATGGAGTCGATGTAGATACCGGCGTTCTGGGCGATGAATTCGGATTTCGGTCCCTGATATTTCTGGCCCCCGTAAAAAAACCGATTGTCCGCCATCCAGGATTTGAGTCGAGCGATATGATTGATCTGTTTGGGGTTGTTGATCATCAACTCCGTGTTTAAGCCCTCGTAGCCGTTGGCCTGGCTGGCAAAGGGAAGGTCGTGAATGGCGCTGTAGTTTTCCACCTGGGTCCAGGACTGCCATGCGGTTACCATGCCCCCGGGCACACCGGCGTCCACCAGTTTCTTGGTCATATCTTCCATTTCATCCCAGGTCACCGGCTCGGTCTTGGACAAGGGCGCCGGAATACCCGCTTTCTTGAACAGGTCCACATTATAGTACATCACCGGTGTGGAAGAATTAAAGGGCATGGACATGAGATTGCCGTCCTTGTCCATATAATAAGACAGCACCGGCTGCAGATAGCTGGACCAGTCGATGTCGTATCCCTTGTCTTTCATCAACTGATACACCGGATAAATGGCCCCGGACATCATCATGGTCTGGGTGCCGACCTCGAACGCCTGAAGAATATGGGGCTGTTTGCCGGCGCGCATGGCCGCGACCCCGGCGTTGACCACTTCATCGTATTCCCCTTTGTAGATGGCGTTCACCTTGCATTCCGACTGGGAGTCATTGAATGCCTGAACAATGGTATTGACCACCTCTCCGCGGCTGCCGCGCATGGCGTGCCACCAGTCGACCTCCACCGGCTCGGCCATGGCCCGGCCCAGGCTGAAAACCATCAGAATCGCAACCGTCAGCGCCATCATCCGTTTCTTCATTTTCATTGCAACCTCCTCCTTTGGTTAGGTTTAATCGAGCTTGCCTCCTGAAAACATGCGTCCGGTAAAACTTATGGGGAGGCGAAATATTTTGATTCAATTTAGAAGGTCTAAACAGGGGAGTCAAGTCCCTTCTCATTCAGGTTCAAATCAAGGCTTGACTTGCCATTGAAAAACATGATTTTTGTTGAACCTCACGGAATACCGGTGTGCCCGGATCAGAACAGACTTTATACTTTTCTCCAAATCAGGATAAGAAAATGGCGAGTGTTTCGTTGAAGCAAGTGATCAAAAAATACGGCAAAACCGAAGTGGTTCATGGCATCGATCTGGAGATCGCAGACAAGGAATTCGTCGTCCTGGTGGGGCCGTCCGGCTGCGGCAAATCCACCACCCTTCGCATGATCGCCGGGTTGGAGAAGATTACAGACGGCGAGGTCCGAATCGGCGATCGAATCGTCAACGATATCGCCCCCAAAGACCGCCGGGCCGCCATGGTTTTTCAAAATTATGCGCTTTATCCCCACATGAACGTGTTCAAAAACATGTCTTTCGGGCTGCGTCTGCAAAAAGTACCCAAGAAGGAGATCGACAGCAGAGTACAGGAAGCCGCCAAAATGCTGGAATTGACCGATTATCTGTATCGCCGGCCTCATGAGCTGTCCGGCGGTCAACGGCAGCGGGTGGCCATGGGCCGGGCCATTGTCCGGTATCCCTCGGTATTTCTTTTTGATGAACCTCTCTCCAACCTGGACGCCAAACTGCGGACCCAGATGCGCACCGAGATCAAGCGGCTTCACCGCAAGGTTCAGACCACCACCATCTACGTGACCCATGACCAGGTCGAGGCCATGACCCTGGCGGACCGGATCGTGGTCATGCGGGACGGGTATATCGAACAGGTCGGGCAGCCGGTCGAGATTTTTCAGCACCCGGTCAATATTTTTGTAGCCGGGTTCATCGGATCGCCCCCCATGAACCTGGTACCGGCCACCCTGAAAAAAACAGGCGAGTCACTGGCCTTGTACTTCAATGAGGAATTTCAACTCCCCGTTCCTGAGAAACCCGAAACCGGCTTGGAGGAGAGAAGGGAAGTGGTCATGGGGCTGAGAACGGAAGATATCACCATCGATGACGGCGATATGCCGTACCCGGAAACCTGGAAAGTGGTGGGAACCGCCGAGGTGTTGGAACCACTGGGAAGCGAAACCAATATCCACATGGATCTGAAGGGTGTGAAGGTGGTGGCCAAATGCGACGGCCGACGGCAGATCTCTTCCGGTGAACAATACCGGATGGCCTTGAACCTGGAGCATCTCCATATTTTCGATGCGGAATCGACGCTGTCGATTTATTGATGCCGCAATCGTTTGTCCTTGCCGAATCGATTGCTCCCTCATTTCGAAGCACTGATCCGGGTTTTTGCCAGAATGGTTTTTTGTACGCCGTCGGAAACGATCCTTTCCATTTCCCGGTATCCGAAATGGCGACGGTACCATGCCGACTGCTCCCGGGTTACCAGCCAGACCCCCTTTCCGCCGCGACTGAACGCCCATTTTTCCATCGCGCGCACCAGGGCTTGTCCAATCCCTTGCCTGCGATAATTCACTTCCACCAGAAGACCGGTAATCATGGCAAGACCCTGAAGGGAGTCTACTGTCTCCCGGGATAATTCCCCTCTGATTTCCGGATCTTCAATGATGGTACTGAAACCGATCACTCGGGAATCGTCCAAGGCGATAAAAAGGGTCCGGTCCGGTTTTCGAATATAGCGTGCCACCTTGTCTTTCAATACAGGCCGCCGGTCGGGTGCCAGCCGGCCACCCAGATCCCGGGCGATCGCTTGAATGTCTTTTTCAAGCGCGGTTTGGATTTCCCACATTTTCCTCCTCCTATCCGGCTTCGATCCGTGATCTGGTCCTTGCCCCATGCGGTATTCTATTCGCTGAATGATGTATTACGAAACGGCTATTCATCAGGATAGCCTTCCTCGCCGAAAAGTGCATCCGCTTTTTTCTACCGCAAGGCGAAAAATTTACTGTTTTGAAGCGATGGTTATCTCTGCTATAAATGGAAAAGTTCGCTATCTTTTCATTGTTTCTTCAAGGAGTGCGCCATGA
>CAZNLT010000112.1:0-19704 GCA_964573705.1 uncultured Desulfobacterales bacterium | reverse complement strand
CATCGACAACACCATTCCGGTGGTGGGGATGACCGGGTTTCCCTCCCTCGACAATACGATCTATACTCTCAAAAACGGGGTGGTCGATTTTTTGATCAAACCGGTGAACCTTCAGCAGATGGAGGTATGTGTTCGAAGCGTTCTGAGGGAACGGGAACTTTTCATCGACAATATTTTTTTAAAAAAAGAGGTCGAAAAAAAAGAAAAGTTGGAAAAACTGAACACGGAACTGCGAAACAAAGTGGATGAACTCCAGATCTTCACTCGAATTATGGAAGATTTCACCACCGCTCAAAAAAGTTTCGATGTCTTTGAGATCCTGGTTCGAATGACCCTGGAGATCGCCCATGCAGATACCGCCCGATTCCATGTCATCAATGAAGCGGTACGAAAACCGGTGGAGGTGGCCGCCTGCTTTGCACCGCCAGAATCGACTTCGGATCATTTGTCGAGACCGGAAGTGCCGGGTCGAAGGGCCGATTTTTCCGGTGCAGAAACAATCGAGTCGATTATTATGGACATCGCTCTGGGGCGGGACAAAAATCCGGTCGTTGTTTCAGGAGGCGACGGACCGGTTGAACTTCCCCCCGATATCCGATCTTTTTTGGCGGTTCCTCTGATTATTCGGGACAAGGTTTTCGGTGTTCTGACCGCATCCGTTCATCAAGGAAAACCGGAATTCAGCGGAAAGGTGCTGTATTATCTTTCCTTCATGGCAAACAAAGCCGCCTATGCCATTGAAAATCTTGCCCTATATGAGAATATATATGAAAACCTGCTGGCCACCCTGGACGCGCTGGTGCAGGCCATCGAAGCCAAGGATTTTTATACCAAGGAACACTCCCGTCAGGTGACCGGCATCGCCTTTGCCATCGCCAAGGAACTGGGATGTGGTCCGGAAGACCTCGATATCCTGGAGGTCGCGGGCCCTCTTCACGACATCGGCAAGATCGGGATTCCGGATCACATTCTGCTCAAACCCGGCCGACTGACCGAAGCGGAATATGAAACCATCAAACTTCATCCGGCCATCGGCGCCGATATTGTGGGGCAGCTCGGCCTCTGGGAAAGAGAGCAGCAGGTTATTCGCCACCATCATGAACGGTTCGACGGCGCCGGCTATCCATCCGGGTTAAGCGGCGAAAACATTCCGCTGCTGGCCCGTATTCTTTCCGTTGCCGATGTGTTTGATGCCATGGCTTCGGACCGGGTCTACCGGAAAAAGATGGATGAGAATCGTGTATTCGACACCATCCGGCGGGCGGCCGGGACCCAGTTCGATCCGGATGTGGTTCGGGTGTTCGAACGGCTCTATCGGTCCGGGAAGATTCATGCGCTTTAGAAATTGCAACAGGGGATTCCGGTACGAGTAAACCGATGACCGGACGGCGTCGCAGGCGGCAAGGGAGGTCGTAAAAATTGGTCGGGGCGAGAGGATTTGAACCTCCGACCCCTTGAACCCCATTCAAGTGCGCTACCAGACTGCGCTACGCCCCGACACAAGTTCATTCTCTATCACCATAAGATGTTGAGTGTCAATGAAAAAAAATGAGGATGTCAGTGGTGCGTGAAAAACCGCTCGCTCGGCCCCGAAGATTGAGGCCCGGCGATACTGTCGGCGTCGTCGCGCCGGCCGGCGCTTTTCGGGAGGGCGCCCTCGACTTCGGAATCGAATTGCTGAAAGAAACCGGGTTCTCGATTCGAATTCCGGAGGGTCTGTATGCGCAAAAACAATACCTGGCCGGTTCGGATCGGCACCGGGCCGAAACGATCAACCGGTTCTTTTCGGATGATTCCATACAAGCCATCGTGTGCGCCCGGGGCGGTTTCGGTTCCATGCGTATTTTGGACCGACTGGATTATGGGGCTATTCGAAAGAATCCGAAAATTTTTCTGGGATTCAGCGACATTACCGCTCTGTTATGGGCCCTTTACGCCCGGTGCGGAATGATCGTTTTTCACGGGCCGGTGCTGACCTCTCTTCAGCACTCGGATACCGAGTCGGTGGATTCCTTTCGGCAGGTCTTTTTGTCGAACGAAGCGGTCCGGATGGTTCCCGATCAACCCCGGGTGGTTCAATCCGGCATCGCATTCGGCCGGGTGGCCGGCGGTAACCTGGCCACCTTATGCCATCTGGTCGGCACCGATTATCAGCCGGATTTCAACGGGTGCCTGGTCCTGTTGGAGGATCGGGGGGAGCCCCTCTATAAAATCGATCGCATGCTGACCCAGCTGCAGATGGCGGGCAGCTTCGAAGGGGTATCCGGAATTTTGCTCGGCGGGTTTGAATCCTGCGGCGACGAAACGGGGGTTTTCGAGATTGTCTGCGACCGTTTTTATAAAAACAATATCCCCATCATGGGCGGCTTTCCCATCGGACACGGTCACAGGAATATCACCCTCCCTCTGGGAGACGGCGCCGTCCTGGATACCGATCGCGGTTGCCTCTCCTTTCATGAGCCTGCGGTCCGGAGCGGAGGCGGGGTTTGATTTTTTCGGATTCTATCGACCGGTTCATGAAAAAAGGGGTTCGGGATCGGGTTTTTCCCGGCGCCGTTTTATTGATCGCCTGCCGCGGAGAGGTGGTTCATCATCAGGGCTATGGCCTGGCGAATCTGTACACCGGGACTCATGTAACCACCGAAACCCTTTTCGACCTGGCTTCCCTGACCAAACCCCTGGCGACCGCCTTGTCGGTACTCAAGCTGATTGAAACCGGAAGGCTTCGGCTCGATCACTCCTTGGAAGCCCTGCTTCCCGAGACCGCCGGCGCCGATAAGGGTGGCATCCGAATCGACCAGCTATTGGCTCATAATTCGGGTTTGCCCGATTACCGGCCCTTTTATGAGCGATTGGGGACCGCTCCCCATGAAACCAATAAATCTGTATTGAGGAAGCGAATTTTAAAAGAGCCGTTGATCGGGCCGATCGGCCGAAAAGTTCTCTACAGCGATCTCGGATTCATGCTTCTGGACTGGGTGATTGAACGGGTCTCCGGAACCAGACCGGACCGGTTCATTACCCGACAGGTGTATGCCCCTTTGGCGCTGGATCGCCTGTTTTTTGTGGATCTGGAAGGACCCTTCCCGGAAGGGCGCTTTGCCGCCACCGAACATTGTCCTTGGCGCAATCGGGTGATGGAAGGATGGGTGCATGATGAAAACGCCTTTATTTCCGGAGGCATTCAGGGACATGCCGGGCTATTCGGCACTGCGGCGGCGGTGTACAGGCTTTTGTCGGCTCTGATGGCCTCCTATCACCGGCCGTCGTCCTGCCGGCAAACAGAAGACAGCTTTTTCCCGGGATCGCTGGTGCGCACCTTTTTACAGCCTTTTGAAGATACCGGCCGTTCCTTGGGGTTCGACCGGCCGTCTCCAGCCGGTTCAAGCTGCGGGGCTTTTTTTTCCGGCGATACCGTGGGTCATCTCGGCTTCACCGGCACCTCTTTTTGGATGGATCTTGAAGGCTCCGTCCTGGTCATCCTGCTCAGCAATCGAGTCCACCCATCCCGAAACAATGTAAAAATCAGAGGCTTCAGACCGGTATTGCATGATCAGGTCATGAAAGAGCTGGGGTATGGACAAAAGGCCGAACCCGGGGAACTCGGGTAATTTTGTGCTTGTCATGGCATCCGGTTTCTGATAGCAGACTCTATCTGAATTCCGATTTCCGACAGACAATTCACAGACTGTTTACGGATGAGCAATTTTTTGGGCTTAGCTAAAGAGGGGTCATGGGGTTATTCTTAGATTCTATTTTGGGTATGTTTTCGAGTGATCTGGCGATCGATCTCGGCACTGCGAACACACTGGTGTATGTCAAAGGCAAGGGAATCGTTCTGAGTGAACCCTCTGTGGTGGCGGTGCGCACTGATGGACGGATGAAAAGCCGGGTTTTGGCCGTAGGGCTCGAGGCCAAAAACATGCTGGGACGAACCCCCGGAAATATTGTCGCGATTCGTCCCATGCGTGACGGGGTCATCGCCGATTTCGAGGTGACCGAGGCCATGATCCGCCATTTTATTCATAAGGTTCATAACCGGCGGACTTTTGTCCGTCCCCGAATCATCATCGCGGTCCCTTCCGGCATTACCCAGGTGGAGAAACGGGCGGTCCGGGAATCCGCCGAATCGGCGGGCGCCCGGGAGGTGTTTTTAATCGAAGAGCCCATGGCGGCGGCCATCGGGGCCGGGCTTCCCATCACCGAGCCCACCTGCAATATGGTGGTGGATATCGGGGGCGGAACCACCGAAGTGGCGGTGATTTCCCTGGCGGGAATCGTATACAGCCGGTCCATTCGGGTGGCCGGAGACAAAATGGATTCCGCCATTATTCAATATATAAAAAGGAAGTACAATCTTCTGATCGGCGAACGGACCGCCGAAATCATCAAGACCACGATCGGTAACGCCTACCCCGATCCCAATGAAATAGAGACCATGGAAATCAAAGGTAGGGACCTGGTCACCGGGATTCCGAAGATCCTGACCATCAATACCGAAGAGATACGGGTCGCTATTTCGGAACAGATCGACGCGATTGTCGAAACCGTGAAGATCGCTCTGGAACAGACCCCGCCGGAGCTGTCCGCCGACATCGTGGATCGCGGAATCGTTCTTACCGGGGGCGGGGGGCAGTTGAAAAACCTCGACAGCCTTTTGAGAGAAGAAACCGGGCTTCCCATTACGGTCACCGATGACCCGCTGTCCACTGTGGCGCTCGGTTCCGGAAAGACCCTGGACAGCATTGAAATATTAAAACAGGTGATTATCACATAACCAAATGTTTTCAAAGAAGACGGTGCTGGTCGTCGGCATCATTCTCTTTTTTGCTGTCAACCTCATATTTCTTTCGCTTTCCATCCGGCATCATGACTCCTCCTTCGGAACCGAACCCTATGCGATCTCCGTCGCGGGACCTTTTCAAAATATATTCAGTTATCTGATTGGGAAAATTGAAAATGTCTGGTACGGGTATTTTTTTCTGGTATCTGCGGCGGAGGAGAATCAATATCTGCGGCGGGCCCTCGGTCAGGCGGTGGAAAAAGCCGGCCGGTGTGATGAGCTGCTGCTTTCCAATCGTCGGCTACGCCGACTCCTGGATTTTAAAGATCTCATCGACAATCGGGTGGTGGCTGCGGAAGTCATCGCCAGAGATCCCTCGCCGTGGTTCAAAAGCATTGTGATAAACAAAGGAAGGGAAGAAGGGGTCAAGGTCTCGCTACCGGTGGTGATTCCCGAAGGGGTGGTGGGGATTGTGACTGATGTGTCCGCCCATTACGCCAAGGTGCTGATGCTGATCGATCGCAACAGCGCCATGGATGCCCTGGTGCAAAGGACCCGGGCCCGGGGAATGATCAAGGGAACTGCGGATAATTTGTGCATCTTTGAATATGTTCTGCGAAGGCATGATGTCGTCGTCGGAGATATCATCGTTTCCTCAGGTTTGGATGGGGTTTTCCCCAAAGGGCTTCGGGTGGGCCGGGTTTCCAATATCGTGAAGCAGAGCTCCGGGATTTTTCAAGAGATTACCGTGACCCCGTTTGCGGATTTTGAAACCCTTGAGGAGGTTCTGGTGATCTTAAATCCGCCGTCCGCCGAATTCGCGATGCAACCATGACCTATCTCTACTATTTCATTGTCAGCGTATTTTTCATCCTGTTCCAGACGGTGCTGGCACCCCACCTGTTCGGACTGGAATATTTTTATGACCTGTTCATCCCCTTTGTTCTCTATCTGACACTGTTTCGACCTTTCATCGAGGGCATACCGGTCATTTTCGTTCTCGGACTTCTTTTGGACAGCCTCTCAGCCGGTCCATTTGGCCTTTACGGAACATGCTATATCTGGCTCTATTTCAGCGTGAGGGGGGGGGTCGGCTACCTGCATTTCGGCAATATCATTCTTTTGCCCCTGGTGGTGGTTCTGAGTGTCGCCCTTCAGAATATCCTCTTTCTCGGTGCCGTCTTTCTTTTCGGCCAGGATTGGCTCTTGCAGGATGTTCATTGGAATGACATTGTGGGGCAGTTGATCTGGGCCGGTTTAACAGGTCCTTTTTTGATGGCGGGGTTGGGGGCGCTTCAGAGCGGCTGGCATATGATGGCCAACGGAGGCGCCTCTGGAAATGAGGGCGCCGGTTGAGCCCGACCCGGCAACCCCGGGCCGCCAGACTGACCATGCCGGTACTTGCCAGGGCATGAGGTAATTCTGTGAACCCGTACTTGAAAACCCTGGATACCGAATGGTTTAAAAAGCGGCTGACCGTGACCATGCTCTGGGTGGTGGCGGCATTTCTGGTTTTATGCAGCCGACTGTTTTACCTTCAGGTGGTGGAGGGGCGGGAATATTATCGGCTTTCTGAAAACAACTGCATCCGGCTTCAGGGAATCGACGCCCCCAGGGGCCTGATTCACGACCGGAATGGGAAGCTTCTGGTGGACAACCGCCCTTCTTTCGATCTAAGTATCGTGCTCCGGGACGCCAAACCGGTGGACCAGACCTTGAAAAAGCTCTCTCGGTATATTCGTATTCCTGAAGAAGCATTGCGAACCGGCATTCAAAAGGCCCGCGGGTCGGCTCCGTATAAACCGGTTTTATTGAAAGAGGATATCGGCAGGGATCTGCTGGCCGCCGTCGAGGTTCATCAGTTCGATCTTCCCGGGGTTCGGGTGGATGTGAAACCGCGAAGACATTATATTTACAACAGCGCCATTCATCTGGTGGGGTATTTGAGCGAAATCAATCCGGAAGAACTCAAGGGCCGAGATTATACCGGAAGCCGCGGCGGCGATTTTATCGGGCGCTACGGGGTGGAAAAGTCCGCCGGACATTATCTGCGCGGACAGGCCGGAGGCCGTCAGGTGGAGGTCAATGCCCGGGGGCAGGTGGTCAAGGTTCTGGAAACGGTGGAGGCGGTCCCCGGGAAAAATGTCTATTTGACCATCGACCATGAGTTGCAGCAGAAAGCGGAGTCGCTGTTGACGGGGTTGGACGGGGCGGTGGTCGCCATAGATCCAGACACCGGCCAGGTGATCGCATCGGCCAGCACCCCGGCCTTCGATCCCAATGCGTTCGTGGACGGGATGTCTCGGGAGGAATGGCTGAGGCTGGCCTCGGATAAAGCGAACCCTTTGGAAAACAAAGTCATTCAGGGGGAATATCCCCCGGCCTCGACCTATAAAATCGTGACCGCCATCGCTGGGCTCGAAGAAGGGATTATCGATAACAACACGACCTTCTATTGCCCCGGTCATTACTGGTTCGGGGACCGCACTTTTCGATGCTGGAAACGCGGCGGACACGGCTCGGTCAATGTGATCAGCGCCTTGTCGGAATCCTGCGACGTCTTTTTTTACCAGGTCGGCCAACGGCTCGGGGTGGACCGCCTGGCCGAATACGCGAAAGCCTGCGGATTGGGGGCCCTGACCGGAATTCAATTGGGGAATGAAGAAGCGGGGCTGGTCCCGACGGCGGCCTGGAAGCGGCAGCGGACCGGTATTCCCTGGCAAAAGGGGGAGACCCTTTCCATCGCCATCGGACAGGGATATAATCTGGCGACGCCCCTTCAGATGGCTGTTCTGACGTCGGCAGTGGCCAACGGCGGGACCCTGTTGAAGCCCCATATCCTGAAAGCGGTCGAGACCGCCCGAGGAGAACCGGTGTATCACTGCCGAAGAGAGGAACTCGGCCGTCTGCCGGTCAGTCCCGAAAATCTGTCGCTGGTCAGGAAGGGCTTGTGGGAGGCGGTCAACGGAAAAAAGGGGACCGCCCGCCGGGTGCGGCTTGAACAGATCGACCTCAGCGGGAAAACCGGAACGGCTCAGGTGGTGGGGCGGAAAAATATCGAAGATATCCCGGAGGATGAAATAGAACGGCGCTTGAGAGATCACGCCTGGTTTGTGGCCTACGGCGAGTTCGGCAATTCACGTCTGGCCGTGGCGGTGTTTGTGGAACACGGAGAACACGGTTCCGGTACCGCCGCGCCTATCGCCCAAGAATTGATCAAAACCTATTTTCTCGGTGATGCGCACTCCCAAGCCGTTTACCATTTTCCCTGAACACGATGTTTGACCGAAGGTTATTGCAAAATTTCGATTGGCCTCTGCTGGGAATCACCCTCGCCCTTTCTTTTGTCGGGGTGGTCTCTTTGCACTCCGCGGCGGGCGCCGGGGTCCCTTCGTCTCCCGAGCGGATATTGTACCTGAAGCAATGGATCTGGTATGGCGCAGGGTGGATAGCGATGACGGCCTGTTTTATGATCGATTATAAAAAAATCGAGCGATGGGGGATGCCGATATACGCTCTGATCAACCTGCTTCTGTTGGCGGTACTGTTTTTTGGCCGTTATGTCGGCGGCTCCAGACGCTGGCTGGGGCTGGGGCCGATTTCGATTCAGCCTTCGGAGATAGCCAAAATCGCCGTCATTATCATTCTGGCGCGGTATTATGCCCGGATCGTCAGAAGCGAGGGGCTTGGCTTTCGGGAGCTGATTCTGCCGTTCGCCGTTACCGCCGTTCCGCTTGCTCTGATCCTCAAACAGCCCGATCTGGGGACGGCCATGATGATTTTTCTGATCGCGGCCAGCATGACCCTGTATGTCAAAATCGAGCGGAAAACGCTCATCTGTCTGACCCTGATCGCCGTTCTGGTCGGGGGAATGGGCTGGTTTTATCTGAAAGATTATCAGAAACAGCGGATCCTGAGCTTTATCAATCCCGGCCGGGATCCCCTGGGAGCCGGATACCATATCATACAGTCTAAAATCGCAATCGGTTCCGGCATGTTAAGCGGCAAGGGGGTGTTACGGGGAACCCAGAATACACTGGCTTTTCTGCCCGAACAACACACCGATTTTGTCTTTTCGGTCTTTGCCGAGGAGTGGGGATTCATAGGCGGGATTTTGACGCATCTGCTGTTTCTGATGCTGATTATCCGGGGGTTGAATATCGCTTACAACTGCAAGAATATCTTCGGGATTGTCCTGTCCGTGGGGGTGACCTCGGTCATATTCTGGCAGACCTTCATCAATTTGGGAATGGTGATGGGGTTGATGCCGGTGGTCGGAATGCCGTTGCCGTTGATCAGCTACGGCGGGTCTTCGGTATTGACCATCATGATTTGCATCGGCCTTCTAATGAATGTCAGCATGCGCAGATTTATTGTGGATTGAGGAGGGGTTATGCGGAAAAGAAAAAAATCGGAATCGATATCAACATTCCTCGGTTCGGATTCGTATATTGAAGGCGTTCTTGAGTTTCAGGGCATTATTCGCCTGGACGGAAAGGTGAAGGGTAAAATCCACAGCACTCAGGGTACGGTGATCGTGGGTGAAAAGGCGGTCATTGATGCGGATATGCTGGTCGACGGCGCTATCATCATGGGAGAGGTGAACGGGACGATCGATGCTCGGGAAAAGATCGAAGTATACCCTCCGGGACGGGTGAACGGCGATATTAATGCTCCCAGTATCACTATCGATTCCGGCGCTACTTTCAACGGCAATTGCGGAATGAAAGCCAGAGAAATGGACCTGAATCGTTTTATCGAATCTCCCCGGGATCTTCCGGCGCCGGATGAGGCCGGGGGAAATTAATATTTTCCAAAAAACCTTTGACAAATTCATGGCGCTGATGTAACAAAGTCGACAATTTTGGGCTGATATAAGTAATTTCCTGAACTGATTGATTTCAAAAACATTTTGACGGGGGAACGGCGATGATAAGCGTTGATGGTTCATTGTTCATACAGATTATCAATTTCCTGTTTCTGATCTGGGTCTTGAATACAGTTTTATATCGACCAATCCGGAATATGCTTCAAAAAAGAAAAAATAAGGTTTCAGGTCTGCAGGAGGATATCGATTCGTTTTCCCAGACGGCTCAGGAAAAAGACGAGGCCTATTATTCGGGTATCAAAGCGGCCCGCGCCAAGGGTTTGAAAGAAAAAGAAAAGCAGATTCAGGCGGCCGAAGAAGAGGAAAAAGAAATCATCGCAAGAATTAATGAAAAGGCCCATGCGGAGCTGGAAAAGGTTCGGCAGAAAATTCGAACGGATGCGGAAGAGGTCAAGGAAACCCTTCTGCAAGAGGTGGATAGATTCGCTAACGATATCGGAGAAAAAATCTTAGGGAGGGCAGTTTCATGAAAAATCCTGGACTTGACCGGATGCACCGAAAAAAAACGCTCCACCTGATGTGGATCGGTGTTTTGACGGTGCTTCTTTGTTTCGGAATCGCCGGGTTTGCATACGGTGCGACGGAGGGCGGTCACGGCGAAGCCGCCCATGTGGAAACGCCGCACGGCGAGGCCGCCGAAGCCGGCCATGGCGAAGGCGGGGATCACGGCACCGGCTGGTCTGCGACCGATACCTACCGGGTCATGAATTTCACGGTATTGGCGGTGGCGCTTTTTTTTCTGTTGAGAAAACCGGTATCCCAGGCGCTGAATTCCCGGATCGAGGGAATCAAAGACCAGTTGAAAGAACTCGAGGCCAAGAAAGAAACGGCCGAGAAGGAGCTTGCCGAGTACAATAAGAAACTGGCCGACCTGGAAATGGAGGCCGAGAGAATCGTCTCCGAATACGAACGGCAGGGGCAAGAGGCCAAAACCAGGATTCTGAAAGAGGCTGAAACATCGGCGGAAAAGCTCGAAGAACAGGCCAAACGGAACATCGAGCATGAGTTCAACCAGGCCAAGCGGAGATTGCAGGAAGAGATCTTTGAACGGGCGTTGGGCAAAGCCGAGGAAATCATCAAGGCCAATGTAACGACGGATGATCAGAACCGACTTGTGGATGAATACTTAGAGAAGGTGGTGGCATAGTGAGAAATTTGGCTGTTGCAAGGCGTTATGCCAAGGCACTTCTGCTGATCGGCAAAGAGGATGGGCAGGCTGAGACATACAGGGAAGAACTGGAAAGCTTCTCCAACCTGATTTCGGAGAATCCGGCTCTTGAACAGGCGATCAACAATCCCCTCTATGATGCTGCCGGCCGCAGACACGTATTGGAAACGGTAATGGACAAGCAGGGGCTCACCGGCGTCCTGAGAGCTTTCCTGCTCTTGATTTTCGAGAAGGGGCGTTTCGGATTCGTGAAACACATCAATGACTTTTATCAGAAACTGGCGGATGAACTGCGAGGGGTCGGACGCGCCACCCTGGTGACCGCCATGGAGCTTCCATCGGATACCGTTGAAAAGATTCGTGAAGCCTTATCCAAAATGACCGGGAATGATGTGAAACTTGAAGTTGAACAAGATCCCGCTTTGATCGGCGGCATCGTGACCAAGGTGGGGGATCTTGTTTTGGACGGCAGCATTAGAACGCAATTGCAAAATATGAGAGAATCTTTAAAAAGGGGTGAGAGTGTCTAATGGAACTAAGAGCTGAAGAAATAAGTCAGATTATTAAAGAGCAGATCACGGATTATGACAAGAAGGTCGAGCTGAGTGAAACCGGCGTGGTCCTCTCCGTGGGTGACGGCATCTCTCGAGTCTACGGCCTCGAAAAAGTCATGGCGCTGGAACTGGTGGAGTTTCCCGGAGGCGTTCTGGGGCTCGTTCTCAACCTTGAGGAAGACAATGTGGGTGTCGCCATCATGGGGGAGGACACCGAAATCAAGGAAGGCGATATGGTCAAACGCACCGGCCGAATCGCCGAGGTCCCCGTGGGAGAGCCGGTTCTGGGACGTGTGGTAAACGGCGTGGGTGAACCCATCGACGGCAAGGGTCCGGTGGAAGCCGAAGAGACCCGGCGTGTGGAAATGGTGGCGCCCGGCGTCATCGCCCGGAAAAGTGTTCATGAACCCTGTTATACCGGTCTGAAGGCGGTCGACGCCATGACCCCTGTCGGAAAAGGACAGCGGGAGCTGATCATCGGCGACCGTCAGATCGGAAAAACCGCCTGTGCCGTGGACGCCATTCTCGCCCAGAAAAACACCGACGTATTCTGTGTCTACGTTGCCTGCGGGCAGAAAAAATCCACCGTCGCCCAGGTCGTTGATGTTCTCGAAAAGAACGGCGCCATGGAATACACCACCGTGGTAGCGGCCTGCGCCAGTGACCCGGCCACCCTTCAGTATATCGCGCCGTATACCGGATGCGCCATGGGGGAATACTTCAGAGACAAGGGCCAGCACGCCCTGATCGTTTATGACGACCTTTCCAAACAGGCCGCCGCCTACCGCCAGGTATCTCTGCTTCTGAGACGGCCTCCGGGGCGTGAAGCGTATCCCGGCGACATTTTCTACAACCACTCTCGCCTGCTCGAGCGATCCGCCAAACTCAACGATGAATTGGGCGCCGGATCTCTGACCGCCCTGCCCATCATTGAAACCCAGGCCGGGGACGTCTCCGCTTACATTCCGACCAACGTGATTTCCATCACCGACGGACAGATCTATCTCGAGCCCAACCTGTTCTTTGCCGGTGTGCGACCGGCCATCAACGTCGGGCTTTCCGTTTCCCGAGTCGGCGGGGCGGCCCAGGTCAAGGCCATGAAACAGGTTGCCGGAACCCTTCGGCTCGATTTGGCCCAGTACCGTGAGCTGGAAGCCTTTGCCGCTTTTGGCAGCGACCTAGATAAATCGACCCAGCGGCAGTTGACCCGCGGGGCCCGCCTGGTGGAGATTTTGAAACAGCCCCAGTATCAGCCGCTTTCCATGGAAAAGCAGGTATCTATTCTATACGCCGGAACCCGAGGATTCCTGGATAAGTATCCGGTGGAGGTGCTTGCCAAATATGAAGCCGGTTTGTATCCTTTCATCGAAGAACGATATCCTCAGATTTTCAAAGATCTTGCTGAAAAACAAGAGATCAACGACGAGCTGGACAACCTGATGACCAAAGCCTTGAGCGAATATGATGAGGAATTCAAGGATACAATCAAATAGAAGAGGCTGAGCGATATGGCAACACTGAAGGATGTCAAAAACAAGATCTCCGGTGTTAAAAAGACGAAGCAGATCACAAAGGCCATGAACATGGTGGCCGCATCCAGGTTGCGCGGTGCTCAAACCAGTATGGATGCTTTTCGTCCCTATGCCGTGAAATTTTCCGAAGTGCTCGGTAGTCTCGCGGGAAAGACCGGTGAAGAAGCCAATCCTCTGCTGGTGCCGCGGGAGGATGTAAGAAAAATTCACGTCGTGCTGACGACCTCCGATAGAGGGCTGTGCGGTGGTTTCAACATTAATCTGACCGATAGGGCCAAAAAATTTCTGGAAGAAAAGACAACCGAAGGAGAGGTGAATGTCTCCTTTACCCTCTTCGGAAAAAAAGGTCGTGACTGGGCCAGGAAAAAGGGGCTGACGATTGCCGATGAGTACCTCGGCGTCATCGGGGGTACCTTTGATTTCAGTATCGCCGCCAATTCGGGTCGAAAGCTGATCGATACGTTTTTGGACGGGGTGTATGACGAAGTCTATATCGTGTATTCTGAATTTGTCAGTGCGGCGCGACAGGTTCCGGTTATAAAGCAACTGTTGCCCATTCCTCCAATTGAAACCGCTGGGGAAGAGGCTGAGGAGACGGACAAGCCGTACCTGGCCGAACACATCGCCGAGCCCTCACCGGCTGAATTGCTTGGAGAGCTGCTCCCTCGAAGTGTGTTTGTGCAGATTTACAGCGCTCTGCTCGAAACCTCGACCAGTGAGCACGCTGCCCGCATGGCGGCCATGAACAATGCGACCAATGCGTGCAACGACATGCTGGAGCGGCTGACCCTGGCATACAACAAAGCCCGGCAGGCTGCGATTACCGCTGAACTGATGGATATCGTCGGGGGGGCTGAGGCCCTTAAAGGATAAACCGGTTTTTGGCTTTTATATGAATGTATCGGAGGATGATCAATGGCAGAAAATATTGGTAAGGTAACCCAGGTGATGGGACCTGTCGTGGATGTGGAATTTGAACCCGGAAAACTTCCTACCCTTTTGAATGCGCTTCTGATTACCAACCCGGCGATCAGTGACGAAGAAGACAATCTGGTGGTCGAGGTGGCCCAGCATTTGGGCGATAACGTCGTCAGAACCATCGCCATGGATGTGACGGACGGCTTGGTAAGGGGAATGCATGCCAAAAACACCGGAAAACCGATTATGATGCCGGTGGGTGAAGCAAGCCTCGGGCGGGTTCTCAACGTGGTCGGAAAACCGGTCGACGGTCTGGGACCCATCAGCCAAGAAAAGATGATGCCGATTCACCGTCTCGCCCCCAAATTCACAGAGCAGGACGTGACGGTTCAGGTTCTGGAAACCGGTGTCAAAGTGATCGACCTGCTGGTGCCGTTTCCCCGAGGCGGAAAAATGGGGATGTTCGGGGGGGCCGGTGTTGGAAAGACCGTTATTATGATGGAGATGGTCCACAACATCGCCATGCATCACGGCGGTATCTCCGTGTTCGCCGGGGTGGGGGAGAGGACCCGTGAAGGCAACGACCTTTATCATGAAATGAAGGACTCCGGGGTCCTTCCCAAGGCGGCCCTGATTTACGGGCAGATGACCGAACCTCCGGGGGCCCGTGCCCGGGTTGCCCTTTCCGCCCTGACCGCCGCCGAATATTTTCGGGATGTGGAAGGACAGGATGTGTTGATGTTCATCGACAACATCTTCCGGTTTACTCAGGCAGGTTCCGAGGTGTCCGCCCTGTTGGGTCGTATGCCTTCGGCGGTGGGTTATCAGCCCACACTGGCGGTGGACCTGGGTGGTCTTCAGGAACGAATTACTTCCACCGATAAAGGTTCGATCACCGCTGTTCAGTGCGTATACGTGCCCGCCGACGACTTGACCGACCCGGCCCCGGCCACCACCTTCGCCCATCTGGACGGTACCGTGGTACTTTCCCGCCAGATTGCCGAACTCGGCATCTATCCTGCCGTGGACCCGCTGGACTCCACTTCCCGAATTCTGGATGCCAATTTTATCGGAGAAGACCATTACCATGTCGCCCGGCAGGTTCAGCAGATTCTCCAGAAGTATAAAGAGTTGCAGGACATCATCGCGATCCTCGGGATCGAGGAGCTTTCCGACGAAGATAAAATCACCGTCGGCAGGGCCCGAAAGATGCAGCGATTCCTGTCGCAGCCGTTTCACGTCGCCGAAACCTTCACCGGGAAAGCCGGAAAATACGTAAAGATCGAGGATACCATTCGTGGGTTTAAAGAGATTGTAGAAGGAAAACACGATGATATTCCCGAACAGGCGTTCTATATGGTCGGCGGCATTGAAGAGGTGCTTGAAAAAGCCAAGGAGATGTCATCCGAAGAATAAGGAAAAGGAATCGAGGATATGGCTGCAAACATTAGATT
This sequence comes from uncultured Desulfobacterales bacterium, assembly GCA_964573705.1. GTDB lineage: Bacteria > Desulfobacterota > Desulfobacteria > Desulfobacterales > Desulfococcaceae > JAABSQ01. The sequence goes on along the minus strand of CAZNLT010000112.1, from coordinate 4,407 downwards.
AGAAGTGGTGACCCCAGAAAAATATGTGGTCAGCGAGGATGCTCAGATTGTTGTGGCTCCGGGCACGCTGGGAGAATTCGGCGTACTGAGCGGGCATACTCCTTTCTTGAGCACCCTTAAAACCGGGGCCATCCGCTATACGGACGCGAATAATGTGGAGCGGTGCGTATTTATCAGCGGGGGGTTTGCTGAAGCGTTACCCGATAAAGTGACGGTATTGGCCGAATCCGCTGAAAGACGGCGTGATATCGATATCGAACGTGCAAAATCTGCTCTCAAGCGGGCTCAAAAGCGACTCGAAGAAGCCAGGAGCAAAGAAGATATTGAATTCACCCGGGCCCGGGCAGCCCTCGAACGCGCCCTGGAACGGGTTAAACTTGCCGGTGCCGGTAGCCGCGGAGGATGATTTGATTTTTAAATAGTTGATACTTTTTATTCAACCAATATGTAGCCGGTTAATTCCGGCAAAAAAAGGGGTGAGCTGAAATAGCTTACCCCTTTTTGCGTTGGGCATGGATCGTAAATTTGCCAGGCGCGGTATTTGCTAAAAATGTAAATTACTTGACTTTCATCAGCCTGAAAGTTTATACTGAGATGTCATAAAATGAGGTGAATACCGGATCTTCAAGAATTCTTCTGAAAGCAGCTTTGGTAAGATCCAGAAAGAATTCAGGTAATTTAAATTTTTAAATTCCATCGGATACTTGAAATTTTGGGGGGCAAAAAAGGTGCTTTAAATCTAAATGATGGTATGATAATCTCCGATTATTTTCTAAGATAAGAAGGCTGACTGTAAAGGGTTTATTCGCTAATTCGCCATTGATCACCTGACTATTCTGATCCTGCATTGACAGCGTATTGGTTTTTTGAGATTAATTATATCCCCTGCCGTGTACGTGATTGGAAGAAGCGCTTTGATCCAACATTTACGTAAAAGGGAGCCATCCCTGGTTTTGGTGTGCATGTTCTGTATCCACAGAAAAGCCTAAAGAAACCACACGGTACCCACCATGGATACATGGTTCAAAGACCTACCAACACGGCACAATGGTGGGGGATCCTTTATAATGAGACCATCTCTGGTCCCGGCCTTTTACCTACCGGATAGTTCATTGCCATCCTTTTCTATTACGACAGCACCTGCGGCGAAAAAGACGAGCAGTTAAACAGCTTTTTACCGCAAAATCTTAAGGGGTTGCAGCTTCCGAAAAGGAGGGCACTCCCCGTTTTCCCATCTTCATTTCATTTCATTTCTTCATTCATCCGTTCTCTCATTCACCTCATTGAATGAACGGCTTCATTCCGATCCTTAGATATATGACAGTCCAATTTCGAGTAAAGGATCGAAATCGATATGCTCAATACAAGCTGTTCAATTTGATAACAATTCAAAGACGATGGTAAAAGGCACGAACAGAATGGTGAACTAGAGGGAGAAAAAAATGAATGAATATAGTCTTTTAATCGGCATCATCGGCCTCGTAATCGGGTTTGGTGCCGCCTATTGGGTCAAGGAAAAGATCGCTTCCGATAAAATCTCCTCCGCGGAAGAAGAGTCGGTCCGATTGGTCGAAGATGCTAAGCGGAAATCGGAAACCTTGCTCAAAGAGGCCGAGCTTGAAGCCAAAGATCTGCTCTTTAAAATGAAGAGCGAATTTGATGCGGAGACCCGAGAGGCTTGGGCCGAGGTAAAAAAGAAAGAACAGCGGTTGATTCAGAAAGAAGAGAATATCGATCGCAAAAATGAACAGTTCGAAAGAAGGGAAAGCGACCTTAGCCGACGGGAGAAGGCGGTCGGTGAAAAAGAAGAAAGCATTCAGGAAAATGAGCGAAAGTTCAATGAGCTGATTCAAGAACAGAAAAACCAGCTCGAAAAAATATCCGGTCTTACCGCGGAGCAGGCCAAAGAATTGTTGATTCGAGCTATGGAGAACGAGGCCCGGTATGAAGGGGCCAAACTGATCAAAAGAATCGAAAATGAGGCTAAGGAAGAAGCGGACAAAAAAGCCAAAGAGATTATTGCGACTGCCATTCAGCGATATGCCGGTGATTTTGTGGCTGAACGCACCGTTTCGGTGGTTCCGCTTCCAAGCGATGAGATGAAGGGCCGGATTATCGGACGGGAAGGGAGAAATATTCGGGCTCTTGAAGCGGCGACCGGGATCGATCTGATCATCGACGATACGCCTGAGGCGGTAATCCTTTCCGGGTTCAATCCGGTTCGAAGAGAGGTGGCACGGCTTTCACTGATGCGGTTAATATCGGACGGGCGGATTCATCCGGCGCGGATCGAGGATGTGGTCAAAAAAGTGGGGCGGGAGATCGATGTGACGATAAAAGAGGCGGGTGAGCAGGCTGCCTTCGATCTCGGCGTTCATGGAATCCACAACGAACTGATTAAATATATCGGTCAACTTAAATTTCGAACCAGCTATGCCCAGAATGTATTGCAGCACTCGGTGGAAGTGGGATTTTTATGCGGCATCATGGCCGCGGAATTGGGTCTCAACCAGAAACTGGCGCGTCGAATGGGTTTGCTCCACGACATCGGGAAAGCGGTGGATCATGAAGTTGAAGGGCCCCATGCGCTGATCGGATCCAAATTGACCAAAAAATTCGGGGAATCCCCCAAAATCGTGCATGCGGTGGCCGCCCACCATGAAGACGTTCCGCCCTCTTCGGTTTACGCGCTGTTGGTCCAGGCGGCTGATGGGCTTTCCGGGGCTCGGCCCGGCGCCAGAAAGGAATTGCTTGAAAATTATATTAAGCGTTTGGAAGAACTTGAAAATATTGCAAACTCTTTTCAGGGTGTCGTCAATTCCTATGCCATTCAGGCCGGGAGGGAAATCCGGGTTATGGTCGAGAGCAGTATTGTATCCGATGAGGAAGCCATCCTGATGAGCAAGGATATCGTAAAAAATATAGAGGAGTCATTAACCTTTCCCGGACAGATTAAGGTGATGGTGATTCGAGAGACGCGGGCTGTCGAGTACGCGAACAAATGAGGTGAGATTTGATGAAAAATGTGCTGGATATTCTGCGAGAGCGGGGTTTTATAGAACAGACCACTCATGACCAGGAGTTGAAGTCCTATCTCGATGGCGGCGACCGGACCTGCTATATCGGCTTTGATCCGACCGCTTCGAGTCTTCACGTCGGCAGTCTGGTTCCGATCATGTCGCTGGCCCATATGCAACGACACGGGCATAGACCCATTGCGCTGGTCGGCGGAGGAACCGGCCTTATCGGAGATCCCAGCGGAAAAACAGAGATGCGTCAATTGCTGACCGCCGACATGATTGATGAGAATGCCCGGGGGATTCAAAAGCAGCTGTCTCAATTTATCGATTTCTCGAAAGGAAAGGCGTTGATGCTGAACAACGCCGATTGGCTTATGAAATTACAATACATTCCTTTGCTTCGGGATATCGGTCGCCATTTCAGCGTCAACCGCATGATCAAAGCCGAAAGTTATCGCATGCGTCTGGAATCGGAGGAGGGGCTCAACTTCATAGAGTTCAATTACATGGTCCTTCAGGCCTATGATTTTTTAAAATTATCCGAGGATTTTGATTGCGGCCTGCAAATGGGCGGCAGCGACCAGTGGGGCAATATTGTTCAGGGAATCGAATTGATTCGGCGGGTGAGGCAAAAACCCGCCTTCGGGATAACCTTTCCGCTGATCACCACCAGCAGCGGTGTCAAGATGGGGAAGACCCATGCGGGCGCCGTCTGGCTCGACCCGGAGCGGACCACGCCTTATGATTATTATCAATTCTGGGTAAATACAGAGGATCGGGATGTGTACCGATTTCTGGCTCTGTTCACGTTTTTACCGATGGAAGAGATCGCTGCCGTGGAGGCTCTTCGGGGTGCCGATCTGAACAACGCCAAAGCGGTTCTGGCTTTTGAAGCCACCGCCTTGGCTCACGGGCCTGAAGAGGCGATGAAGGCCCGGGAATCCGCTTTACGGATGTTTGGGGGCCGGGATATACCGGGTGATATCCTGCCCTCAAGCACTATTATCAGAGATAGCGCATCCCAAGGCCCGGATTCGGTGCCCAGTTCACCGGTACTTCCGGAGGAGATTGAAAACGGCATTCCCGCTTTTAAGATGTTCAATCAGGTTGGGTTGGCCAACTCAGGCGGGGCTGCAAGGCGGCTTATTTCTCAAGGTGGCGCCTATGTTAATGACATCCGAATCGATGCCGCCGATTATATGATTACGGCCGATCATTTCCAGGATGGAGAAATTCTCCTGAGGGCGGGAAAAAAACGCTACCATAAACTTATCCTGTCGAGTTAAAAAACGGCTTGACTTTGCCGGCAGGTAAGGGTAGTCTTTTATTTTTCGGCCCGATCGGGGAGCGATTCCGACCGGGCCGACGATTTTCAGGGCCGTTGATG
>CAZNLT010000111.1:0-20639 GCA_964573705.1 uncultured Desulfobacterales bacterium | reverse complement strand
ACCGCTGGCCTGCTGATTACGAATCAGCTGCTCTACCAGCTGAGCTACGTCGGCTGAACAAATTTTAGATTGTCATTACAATGAATATGAAACCAACGCAAGAGAAAAATGGAGTGGACGGCCTGGTTCGGGGGATTCCGGATCGGGAAAACCGGATTGTATGTACCGGACTCGATGGGCCGGCCCAGGCCCGTTTCATTCAAAAAATTCATAAAAACAGCGGCCTTCCCGTCTGCCTGATTCTGCCTTCTCCAAAAATTGTAGATGGATTCATCGAAAACCTGCAATTTTTTGAAAAGGATGCGGCGCCCCTGCTCACCTTTCCTTCTTACAACATTTCCCCGTTCAAGTTCGTGTCCTACCACAACCAGACCGCCGCCGAGCGGATTCGGGTGTTGTACCAGTTGACCGACCGGGAATCGCCGCCCCTTCTGGTCACCACGGCGGAGGCATTGATCCAGAAGATCGTTCCGAAACAGGAGATACTGGAATTTGCCGAGCTGGTCCTGGCCGAAGAGGAGATCGACCGGGACGGTCTGATTGAAAAGCTGGTCTCCGGCGGATATACCCGAGCCGCGATCGTGGAGGAACCGGGAGACTTCAGCGTCCGCGGCGGGATTCTCGACATTTTCTCGCCCCTCTATTCCGAACCGCTTCGAATCGAGCTGTTCGGCGACCTGGTGGAATCGATTCGGCTTTTTTCCGCATCCAGCCAGCGCACCCTTCAGGATATTGCGGAGGCGGTGATCCTGCCGGCCCGGGAGGTGATCCTGAAGATGCCGGAGATCGACGCGGTGGTTCATCGGATCCGGGAACAGGCGGTCCGGTGCGAGCTTCCGCCGGCGTCCACCCGGGAAATCGTCGATCGTATTAAAAAGGAAGGGATTTTTCCGGGCATCGAAAGCCTGATCCCGATTCTCTATCCGCAGCTGGACACCCTGTTCGATTACCTGCCGCCGAATACTCTCTTCGTGCTTTCCGAACCGGAGCAGATCGAGCAGGCGGTGGAGGATGCCCTGCTCCAGGCCGTCGACAACCACCGGACCGCCCTGACGGAAAAACGTCTTTGCATTGAACCGGAACGGCTGTATCTGAAATGGTCGGATACTGTGGCCCGACTTCGGGAAAGGCGTCCCCTATCCCTGAAGCGGCTTCCGATCACCCCGAAAACATCGGAGGAGAGTGAGCCGCCCCTTCACGTGCCGTTCACCCTGGAAGAGACCACCGGGTTGAAAGAGGAGCTGAAGCAGCACCGGGAAAAGGAGCGGGAAAACCTGTTGCTGCCCCTGGTCAACCGAATCCATGCGTACCGGGAATCGGGCTACAGCACCTTCCTGGTCTGCGGCACCAAATCCCAGGCCGAACGGCTCGGCACCCTGTTGTCGCCCTACGGGCTTCAGCCCACGTTTCTTTCCGAGTTTCCCGGCCATCGAAATGGCCACGGCGAACTCTACATCTGCCTGGGCCGGCTTACCGCCGGGTTTGTCTGGCCCGAGGAATCCCTGGCGATCATCACCGAACAGGAGATCTTCGGCCACCGCCCCCGCAAGGGCAAGGTACGGCGAAAATCGGTCCGCACCGAGCTGCTCACCTTTGAAGACCTGAAGCAGGGGGAGCTGGTGGTCCATGCCGAACAGGGCATCGGCCGGTACGAGGGGCTGGTGAAGCTGAAGCTCAACGGCGCCGAAAACGATTTTCTGTTCCTGCGGTACAAAGACGACGACAAGCTCTACCTGCCGGTGGACCGGATGTCCATGATTCAGAAATACATGGGGGTGGACGGCATCGAACCGATCCTGGACAAAATGGGCGGCATTTCCTGGGCCAAAACCAAGGAAAAGGTCAAAAAATCGGTGGAAAAAATGGCCGGGGATCTTCTCAAGATCTATGCCGAGCGAAAGGTCCGCACCGGCACCGCCTTCGAGTCGGTGGGGCAGTATTTTCAGGATTTCGAGGCCGGGTTCCCCTATGAGGAGACCCCGGACCAGCGCCGGGCCATCGAGGCGGTCTTGAACGACATGGCCCAGCCCACCCCCATGGACCGGCTGGTCTGCGGGGATGTCGGATACGGCAAGACCGAGGTGGCGCTGCGGGCCGCCTTCATGGCCGCCTTCAATTCCAAGCAGGTGGCGGTGCTGGTCCCCACCACCGTCCTGGCGGAGCAGCATTACGAAACCTTTTCCCAGCGGTTCCAAGACTACCCGGTCACCGTGGCCTGCCTCAGCCGGTTCCGCAGCCCCAAAGAACAGCGGGAGATCGTCGAGGGACTCAAGACCGGCAAAGTCGACATCGTCATCGGCACCCACCGGCTGCTGCAAAAAGACATCGAAATCAAGGACCTGGGCCTGGCCGTCATCGATGAGGAGCAGCGCTTCGGGGTCCGGCACAAGGAAAAACTGAAGCAGCTGCGGACCACCGTGGATGTGCTGGCCCTCACCGCCACCCCGATTCCGCGAACCCTGCATCTTTCATTGGTGGGAATTCGGGACATCAGCATCATCTCCACCCCGCCGGAGGACCGCCGGGCGATTCTGACCTATATATCCGAGCTGGACGACCGGATCATCGCCGATGCGATTCGAAATGAGATCAAACGGGGCGGCCAGGTCTTTTTCGTCCACAACATCGTTCAGACCATCGGCCGAATGGCCGATCACCTTCAGGAGCTGGTCCCCGAAGTCCGGCTGGATATCGCCCACGGCCAGATGGCAGAAGACGACCTGGAGAAAGTCATGTTCCGGTTCGTCAACCGGGAGATCGACCTTCTGGTCTGCACCACCATCATCGAATCGGGTCTGGATGTGCCGGCGGCCAATACCATTCTCATCAACCGGGCCGACCGGTTCGGTCTGTCCCAGATCTATCAGCTTCGGGGCCGGGTGGGCCGGGCCGGTGAACAGGCCTATGCCTATCTGTTCATTCCCAAGGAGAGCGCCCTCACCAGAGACGCCCAGAAGCGGCTCAAGGTGTTGATGGAGCACACCGACCTGGGGGCCGGTTTCCAGATCGCCATGAGCGACCTCAAGATCCGGGGCGGGGGCGCCATTCTCGGGGCCTCCCAGTCGGGCCACATCGCCGCCGTGGGGTATGACATGTTCCTCAAACTGATGGAGGATTCGGTTTCCGAACTCAAGGGCGAACCGGTGGTGGAAGACCTGGAGCCGGAGATCAACCTGCCGCTTTCCGCGTTTCTCTCCGAAACCTATATTCCGGATATCGACCAGCGCCTCACCGCCTACCGCCGGTTGTCCCGAATGACCGACCTCAAGGAGATTTCCGATTTCAAGGCGGAAATGATCGACCGGTTCGGCCCCCTGCCGGATGAGGCCGGAAACCTCCTGCTCAAGATCATGCTCAAGGCGCTCTCGGTCAAGGCCGGGGTCAGGCGGCTGGATATGACCGACGGCCGGCTGGCCCTCCATTTTTCGGAGGTCCATCAGAAAAACCCCTTCGGGATCGTGGACCTGATCACCGGGGCCGGGGACCGGTTCGTTTTCACCCCGGAGCATGTCCTCAAGGCGGATTTGTCCAGAATGGGTCCCGGGAACCCCCTGGCCCATACCAAAAACATCTTGAAAGAAATCACCCAACATGTTAACGGCTGAAACATGTTGAATTTCCGAATGAAACGGATCTTTGCCCTGTGTATGACGGTCGGATGCCTGGCCGGATGCTATGAACCGGAGATCCAGGAAGAAGAGACCTATCTGGTTCAGGTGGGGGAAACCACCCTGACCACCCATGACTACCGCAAGGCCCTGGAAATCCACAAAACCGCCTATGATTACGAGGATGTCTCCCAAGACCCGGCGGTGGTCCGGGAGACCAGGCTTCAAATCCTGAAAGAGATGGTCGAGCGGATGACCCTTCTGGAGCGGGCCCGGGAACTGGGGCTTCAGGTGGACCGGGCGGAGCTGGATGCCGCAATACAGCAAATTCAGAAGGGATATCCCGAAGGCGCCTTTGAAGAGGTGCTTCTGGAATCGGCCGTCTCTTTTGAATCCTGGAAGAAGGAGTTATCCGACCGGCTGTTGCTTGAAAAGGTCATTCAGCGGGACCTGGCCGAAGGGATTCTGATCTCCGAGAAAGCGGTTCAGGCCTACATCGACACCCACCATATCCGGATAGACCCCCCCTCCGAAGTCAGACGCGCTGAAGTACACCGGGAAGTCCGGGATCACCTGCGCCGGGAAAAAGTGGAAACCGCCTATCCGGTATGGGTTGAAAAACTTCAGAAAAAATATACAAATGAGATCAAAGAATCCGACTGGCAAAAGATCGTCGGGCCCCGAACACTATGGGATGCATCCCCGCGGGGGCCCCCCCCCCCCCGCGAAAAGAAACACCGCAAAGGACTTTTTTATCTATGTATTTAAAACACCTGACCCTACGATTGATGTCGGTCCTGCTGATCCCCTTGTGGGCGTTTGCGGCCATGGCCCTTCCCCGGCCGGCCCCGGCCTCGGAAACGGTGGACCGCATCGTGGCCGTCGTCAATGACGACATCATTTCCCTGTTTGAACTCAACAAGGTCTACCGGCCCTATGAAGAGCGGATCAAGTCGATCGGATACCCGCCGAAAAGAGAGGAGGAGATGCTCTACAAGGTCCGGGAAGACCTGATCCACCAGCTGATCGAACAAAAACTGACCGACCAGCAGACCGAACAGGCCCGGATCACGGTGAGTGAAGCAGAGATCGACAACGCCATCGAGCGGATCAAACAGGCCAACCACTATTCCGATGAACAGATGCTGGAAGGCCTGAAACGGGAAGGCTTCACCATGGCGGAATACCGGGAGCGGCTTCGGGAACAGATTCTGCGGACCAAACTGGTCAACCGGGAGGTCAAATCCAAAATCGTCATTACCGAAGAAGACATCCGCGACTATTATCAAAATCACCGGGAGGAATTTCAGGGGGAAAAAAAATACCACCTGAGGAACATCCTGTTGCGGGTGTCGCCCTATGCCGACGATGAAGAGAAGTCCGAAATCAAGGACCGGCTGGAGGCGATTCGGGAACAGATCGAGGCCGGCAAATCCTTTGCGGAAATGGCCCGACAGCATTCGGAAATTTCCCTGGCCCAAGAAGGCGGCGACCTCGGATTTTTCGCCCTGGAAAGTTTGGCGCCCCACCTGAAATCCGCCCTGGAAGGTCTGGCGGCCGGCGACATGACCCCGGTGCTGGATACCGAACAGGGAATGCAGCTCTTCTATGTGGAGGAGATTCAGCGGGAGGCGGGCAAAACCCTGAAGGAGGCCATGGCCGAAATCCAAGAAAAGCTGTACAACGAGATCGTGGATGAACAGTTCAACCGCTGGCTCTCCGAACTGAGGGAAAATTCACACATCAAGATCATTCGCTAGGGTCCGGCTGAGAATGGTTGCGCCATGAGTTCCGAGGGATTCACCACCGACGCCATTCTTCTGCGGCGAATCGCCTATGGAGACCACGACCTCATCCTCACTTTTCTGGCGCCGGACCGGGGAAAGTTCTCCTCCATCGCCAAGTCGGCGCGAAAAAGCGTCAGGCGGTTTTCCGGTCTGCTGGAGCCCTTCACCGGCCTTCAGGTGGTGTGTACCGCCGGCCGCGGCAAACTCCTCATTTTGAAGGAGGCCGCCCTGCGGCGGTCCCTGGGAAGCATACAGTCGAACATTCTCAAAACCGCCTATGCCGGCTACTGGGTGGAACTGGTGGACGGCTGGGTAGAGGAAGGTCACCCCCAGGCCGCCCTGTTCCATCTACTGAACTGGGTCCTGGATGCCCTGGAAAAGGAACCCTCGACGCCTTCCCGACTGAGCGTGCTGTTTCAGATGCGGCTGATGGCGGTGTCCGGGTTTTCGCCCAACCTGTGCCGGTGCGCCTGCTGCCGGACCCATGTGGATGGAATGCCGGGGGTGACCATCGGGTTCGATCTTGCCAAAGGCGGGTTGGTCTGCGCCCGGTGCGGCGCCGATACTATAGACCGGCGGATCATTCTCTCCAAGGGCGCCGTCAAACAGCTCCACTGGCTGAAAACCATGCCCTTCGCCCGGGCCGGATGCGTCCGCTTCACCGCTCAAAGCCTGGCGGAGAGCCTTCATTTTTTGGAGACCTTTGTGCCCTATCATCTGGGAAAACAGCCCCGAAGCCTGGCATTTCTCAAACAGGTCCGGCCTGAGGCTTCCTGCAGCCCCCGGCAAACCAACGGCCACGGAGAAACACCGACATGTCCGACAACCTGAGAGACATCCTGGAGACCGGAAGGGTGGAGGCCTCGGCCCCCTGCCGCATCGACATGGGCGGCACCCTGGATATCAGCACCTTCTATTATCCGCTTCGGCATCTGACCCCCTGCACCTTCAACATCGCCATCGCCCTGAGGACCCGGGTGCGACTTCACCCTTACACCGAGGGCAGAATCAAGGTCTCCTCCACCGGATTCGAAACCGCCGAGTTCACCGTCGATCAGGCCCCCTTCGACCATCCCCTGGGGCTGATCTTCGCCATCGGGGCCTATTACCGGGCCGGCGGGGTCCATATCGAGATCGAATCGGCCTCCCCTCCCCGAAGCGCCCTCGGCGGCTCCTCGGTGGCCGCGGTGGCCCTGATCGGCGCCTTTTCGGTGGTGTTCGACACGATGGGAATCTACCGCCATCTCTACCGGCGGGAGATCGCCATCCTGGCCCACGCCCTGGAGGAGAGCGTCCTGGGCATTCCCTGCGGGCTTCAGGACCAGCTGGCCGCGGCCTACGGCGGGGTCAACGCCTGGCAGTGGCACGGCCGGGTCAAGGAAGGGGTCTTTGAAAAAGAAGAGGTGGTCAAAAAAAACCACCACTCCCAGCTGGAAGAACATCTTCTGCTGGCCTACTGCGGGGTGGACCATGATTCCACCGACACCAACAGCCGCTGGGTCCGGCAGTTCGTGTCGGGCCGGTTTCGAAATCACTGGAAAGAAATCATTCAATGCACCCAAAGATTTATTGACGCCATGGCCGAGCGGAACTATACAGGGGCCGCAACAGAGATGAACCGGGAGACCGACCTTCGGCGGGAGATGACCCCGGACGTCCTCGACGACACCGGCGCCGCCCTGGTGAAGGCCGCCCGGGAAAACGGCTGCGGCGCACGGTTTACCGGGGCCGGCGGCGGGGGGTGCCTCTGGGCCATCGGGGAAACCCAAAAGATCGCAGCGCTTCGAAACCGGTGGCAGGAGATCCTCGGCCGCCGCCCGGAGGGACGCCTTCTGGACATCCAGATCGATTCGGACGGACTTAAACTACCCATATTGTGAGGTCAACCGATGTATTTTCAAGACATTATCCAAAATTTGAACCAGTTCTGGGCGGACCGGGGGTGTGTCGTGACCCAGCCTTACGACCTGGAGGTGGGGGCCGGCACATTCCACCACAACACCCTGCTCAAATCCCTAGGGCCCGAACCCTGGAACGTGGCCTATGTGCAGCCGTCCCGCCGGCCCACGGACGGCCGCTACGGAGAAAACCCCAACCGGCTTCAGCACTACTACCAGTACCAGGTCATCCTCAAGCCCTCCCCTCTGGATATTCAGGACCGGTACCTGGACAGCATGAAGGCTCTGGGCGTGGACCCTCTGGAGCACGACATCCGGTTCGTGGAAGACGACTGGGAATCCCCCACCCTGGGGGCCTCCGGCCTGGGCTGGGAGGTCTGGCTGGACGGCATGGAGATCACCCAGTTCACCTATTTTCAGATCTGCGGCAGCGTGGAGCTGCATCCGATTCCGGTGGAGCTGACCTATGGGCTGGAGCGGATCGCCATGTACCTGCAGGGGGTGGATAATGTCTATGACCTGAAATGGAATGAAAAGGTCACCTACGGCCATGTTCACCACCAGCAGGAAGTGGAGCAGTCCACCTACAACTTCGAAATCGCCGATGTGGAGATGCTTCTGGATCTCTTTACCAAATACGAATCCGAGGCGGAGCGGATCATTCAGGCGGGGCTGGTGCTGCCGGCCTATGAATACTGCCTGAAGTGTTCCCACACCTTCAACCTTCTGGACGCCCGGGGGGCCATCAGCGTCACCGAGCGGACCGGCTATATCGCCCGAATCCGCAACCTTGCCAGAGCCTGCGCCCAAGCCTACCTGAAACAGCGGGAATCCATGGGATATCCGCTCATGGAAAAGGGATGAAGATGAGCACACTACTGATCGAAATCGGAACGGAAGAGATTCCGGCGGGATACATTCAACCGGCACTGGCGGGGTTTGAAGCCCTGCTGCTGAAGAAACTGGACGACGCCCGGATCGGCCGCGGCCCTTCCCGGGTCTACGGGACCCCCAACCGGCTGGCGGTGATGGTGGACCAGGTCCGCGACCACCAGGAATCGGTCACCACCGAGGTGGTGGGCCCTCCGGAGAAGGTGGGCTTCGACGCAGACGGCAACCCCACGGTGGCGGCGGAAAAATTCGCCGAAAAGGTCGGCATTCCGGTCACCGACATTCAGGTCAAGGAGACCGAAAAGGGGCGGTACCTGTGCGCCGAAAAGACCGAAGCGGCCCGGTCCACCGCCGAGGTCCTGGCCGAAGCGGGCCCGGAGGTGATTCGAAACATTCCCTTTCCCAAGACCATGAAATGGGGAGAACTGCGGGTCCTGTTCACCCGGCCCATCCACTCCATTATCGCCCTGCTGGGGGAAGAGGTGGTCCCCTTCACCTACGGCGACATTCACACCGGAAATCAGACCGCCGGCCACCGGTTCATGCATCGCGGCACGGTCACCATTCAAAATCCGGAAGCATATGTGGACAAACTGAGGGCGGCCTCGGTTCTGGTGAATCTGAAGGAACGCAAAACCGCCGTGGAAAAGGGGCTGCATGAGGTGGCCCGAACCGTGGACGGCGAAATCCTGACCGACCCGGAACTGGTGGACACGGTCACCAACCTGGTGGAATACCCGGTGGTCACGGCCGGACGGTTCGACACCGGATTTCTGGAGGCGCCCGACGAGGTGCTGATCACCGCCATGCGGGAGCACCAGAAATATTTCGCCGTGGTCGACCCCGAGTCCAAACTCAAGCCGGCCTTTCTGGTGGTGAACAACACCCGGGCCAAAGACATGGACCTGGTCACCACCGGCCATGAGCGGGTGCTTCGGGCCCGGCTCTCCGATGCCCGGTTTTTCTTTCGCGGAGACCGCAAAACCCCGATGACCGAGTGGGTGGAAAAACTCAAGAAGGTGCTGTTTCAGGCCCGGCTCGGAACGGTGTACGAAAAGGTGGTTCGGGTGGGCCGTATCGGGGAGTATCTATCCGAATCGGTGTCCGACAATCCGCAGCTCAAGTCCGATGTGAGCCGGGCGGCCCTGCTCTGCAAGGCCGACCTGGTGAGCCAGGTGGTGATCGAGTTCACCAAACTTCAGGGGGTCATGGGCCGGGTCTACGCCCGGCTGGCCGGCGAACCGGAAACGGTGGCCGCGGCCATCGAAGAACACTACCGCCCCACCTATTCCGGGGGCCCTCTGCCCGACACCATGACCGGGGCCATTCTGGCGGTGGCCGACAAGATCGATTCCATCTGCGGCTGCTTCAGCGTGGGGCTGATCCCCACCGGCGCTTCCGACCCTTACGCCCTTCGGCGGCAGGGGATCGGGGTTCTTCAGATCCTGCACCAGAAGGGGTTTTCCGCATCCCTGCGGAAACTGATTCGGGTCAGCGTGGAGCTGTTCGCCGATAAAACCGACACCCCCGCCGAGGAAACCGTCGAGGCGGTCTACGAATTTCTGAAAAACCGAATGACCCACATCCTGGCGGATGAAGGATATTCCAGGGATGTGATTCAGGCGGTCACCGATGTCTCCATCGACCGCGTACCCGAGGTTCGAGAGCGGGTGGCGGCCCTGGAAAAGCTCAAATCCCAGCCCGATTTCGAGCCGCTGGCGGCGGCCTTCAAGCGGGTGGTGAACATCATCAGGAAAAGCGACATGGAGGCCGATACGGAATCGGTCCGGGTGGATGAATCCCTGTTTCAGGACCCCTGTGAATCGGCCCTCTACCAGGCCTTTCAGGAAATCGAGAACCGGGTGGACCAGGACCTGAACCGGGGGGGCTTTGAAGCGGCGCTTCTGGACATCGCCTCTCTCAAAAAACCGGTGGACGAGTTCTTCGACGGGGTCATGGTCATGGCCGACGACCCGAAGATCCGGGACAACCGCCTGGCCCTGCTGGCCCGGATCTCGGACCTGTTCGGCCGATTCGCCGATTTTACCAAACTCTCGGCCTGATACAGCCTGCCCCCTGATGCAACCCATTCGGCTGTGATCATCGGTTCGGCCAACTTTCAATGCGTGAGAGGCCACCCCGGGGGATTCTCCCGGGCCGGGAAGCTGTTTGAACGAGAGTGAGTTCTTGCCGGGCCGGGAGAATTCCCTGGGGTGGCCGGTATGGTGATCATGCCCCACATTCATTGAAATCTAACTGAAACGGTCCCCGCCATCCTGTCCGCTTCTTAAAAGAACCGGACAGGAGGATGGGGCCACAGGAGAAAAATAGATGCCCTACGATCCATCCAAAGACAAAGTACTCAAAAACTGGCGATGCGAAGAGACCGGCCTGGTCGTCTCCATCAATCAATACGGCGACGGAGAGCCCAAGGTCCAGATCGGACCGCGCATCGTCATCAAAAAAGACGGCGGAGAATCCCAGCGCAAGGCGGGCCGCCTCACCGTCGAAGACCTGATGTGGTTTTACGACATCATCGACGAGGTCAAAGAAGAATTGACGCAGATCGCCGGCCCGCCGGCCTGATTTACTTCCATTCGCCGTGACCGACCGGGACGCCGTCATCAACCCCTTTCGGGGCGACAATGCCTTGGACCTGCCGCCGCTGGCCGTGATGGTCAGCAGCGGCGGCGACCTGCACCGGGTATGCAGGGAGATGGCGCTTTCGGGTCCGCCGACCTCCCTGTCCATGAGCCGAATCTATCTGGCCGGGGAGGACAACCCGGGGTTTTCGGTCACCGGCCCCATGGTGGGGGCCCCCTATGCGGTCCTGATCATGGAATCCCTCATCGCCTGGGGGGCCGAAGACCTCTTTTTCTTCGGCTGGTGCGGTTCCATCTCCGATGCGGTAAAAACCGGGGATGTCATTCTTCCCACCGGCGCGGTAATCGACGAAGGAACCTCTCCCCAGTATACCGGAACCCCTTCGGATACGGTGCCGGCCGACCCGACTGCGGTTGAGACCCTTCGATCGGTCCTGGATCAACAGGGGCTGAACTACCACTGCGGCGCCGTCTGGTCCACCGATGCGGTCTACCGGGAAACCCGGGAGAAGGTGGCCCGGTTTCAATCCCGTTCGGTCCTGGCGGTGGAGATGGAATTGTCCGCCCTGTTTACGGTGGCCCGGTTCCGGGGGGTGCGCATCGGCGCCGTCCTGGTGGTCTCCGACGAACTGGCCACCCTGACCTGGCGCCCCGGTTTCCGGAACAAACGGTTTCAAACCAGCCGAAAGGCGATGATCGAGGTGATTCGATCCCTATGCCGAAAAACACCCCCGAGTCCTCCCGGCCCCGACCGATAGAGGCGACCCGCCGTGAAATCGAAACCCTGCGCCGGGAGCTGCACCACCACAACTACCGGTACTATGTGCTGGATGATCCGGAAATCTCCGATGCCGAGTACGACCGTAAACTGCGGCGGCTCATGGACCTGGAAGCGGCCCATCCGGAACTGGCCTCCCCCGACTCCCCCAGCGTGCGGGTGGGGGCCCCGCCCCTGGAACGGTTCGAGACCGTTCGCCATTCCATTCCCATGCTGAGCCTCGACAATGCCTTCAGCGACGATGACCTTCTCGACTTCGATCGGCGGGTGAAACGCCACCTCGGCCTGAAGGAGGAGGTCCGCTACACCGCCGAGCCCAAACTGGACGGCATCGCGGTGGAGCTGGTCTACCGGGGCGGACGGCTCGCCCTGGCCTCCACCCGGGGAGACGGGGAAACCGGCGAGGTGATTACCGAAAACGTCCGCACCATTCGAACGGTTCCCCTGGTGCTTCAAACCCCGGAAGGAAATTCCCCGCCGACCCTGCTGGAGGTCCGCGGAGAGGTCTTTATCGACCTGGGGGCGTTTAAGCGGCTCAATGCCGAACGGCTGAAAAACGACCTGCCGCCCTTCGCCAATCCCCGGAATGCGGCGGCCGGGTCTCTTCGGCAGCTCGACTCCAGGATCACCGCCGAACGTCCGTTGGAGATCTTCTGCTACGGCATGGGCCGAATCGAAGGGGACCTCCCCGAATCCCACTGGGGAATACTGGAATATCTGAAACGGCTCGGGTTTCGAATCAATCCCCTGGTCCGGCCCCGGATCACGATTCCGGAGGTGCTGGACTATTACCGGGAACTGGCGGCCGGGCGCCATTCTCTCGGCTACGACATCGACGGGACCGTGGTCAAGGTCGACGATATCGGGCTTCAGAGGAGGCTGGGCGCCAAATCGAGAAGCCCCCGGTGGGCCCTCGCCTATAAATTCGAGGCGGTCCAGGAGACCACCCGGGTGCGCTCCATCGAGGTTCAGGTAGGCCGCACCGGCGCGCTCACCCCGGTGGCCCGGCTCGACCCGGTGTCGGTGGGCGGGGTGACCGTCTCAAACGCCACCCTTCACAACGAGGATGAAATCCGGCGCAAGGATGTGCGAATCGGGGACACGGTCCTGGTTCAGCGAGCCGGGGATGTGATTCCCGAGGTGGTCAAGGTGATCGAATCCCGGCGCACCGGCCAAGAAACCGTGTTTCAGATGCCCGACCGGTGTCCGGTCTGCGATGGAGGAGTGGAACGAAATGCCGGGGAGGCGGCCTCCCGGTGCATGAACATGAACTGCCCGGCCCAGATCAAGGCCCGCATCCGCCATTTCGCGGCCAAGGGCGCCTTCGACATCGACGGGCTGGGCGCCAAACTGGTCGATCAACTGGTGGAAAAGGATATCATCACCACCTATGCCGACCTGTTCCACCTGGACGAAGAGACCCTGCAAAGCCTGGAACGGATGGGTCCCAAATCGGCCCGGAACCTGGTGAACGCCATTCAGTCGGGCAAGCGGATTCCCCTGCGCCGGTTTCTCTACAGCCTCGGCATCCGCCATGTGGGCGAAAACGTGGCCGGGCTTCTGGCCGCCCATTTTCAAAGCCTGGACCGGACCATGGCCGCCTCCCGCGAGGAACTGGAAGGGATCGAAGGCGTGGGCCCCGAAATCGCCGACAGTATCCGCCGTTTTTTCGATCAGGAGGAGAACCGAAAGACCATTCAGCGGATACTTGACAGCGGGGTGGAACCGTTCTTAGATTCCACTGATGAACCGGTCGGCGAAACCGTTTCGCCTGTGGCCGGAAAGGTCTTTGTCCTGACCGGAACCCTGACCGCCATGACCCGGAGCGAGGCCAAAAAACGGATCGAATCGGCGGGGGGAAAGGTCACCGGATCGGTGAGCAAGAATACCGACTATGTGGTCGCAGGGGACAAGCCGGGATCGAAACTGAAAAAGGCCCGAACCCTCGGCATTCAGGTTCTGGATGAGGCGAAACTGGCCGATTTGATGGAAGAACAGGCCTTAACCATCGTTTCGGCAAAGCCTGAATGATAGGCAGGCCACCCCGTGAATCTTTTTTCCGGGCCGGGAAGCTGTCTGAGCGAATGCGAGTTCTTTCCGGTCCGGAAAAAAGATTCACGGGGTGGCCGAAACGGTGATCGTGGCCGAAGAATAGATCCCGAAGCCCAACAACAGGCTGCGAATCGGGTCTGAAGACAAGGAGGTGGATCGAATGACGGAGGAGAAAAAGAGGGCCCACGCCATCATCAGCGGCAAAGTGCAGGGCGTATTCTACCGCTCGGAAACCCGAAAGGCCGCCCAACAGCACAACCTCACCGGCTGGGTGAAGAACAACAGCGACGGCACCGTCGAGGCGGTCTTCGAAGGGCCGGAAAACGACGTCTCCCGTATCCTGGAATGGTGCAAATCCGGCTCCCCCCAGGCCCGTGTGGAGAATGTAGACGTCACCTGGGAAGAGCCGACCGGCGAGTTCAGCGGTTTTCATGTAAGGCATTAACGCCTCAGATGGCGTCTCTCAGCTTCTTTCCCGGACGGAATTTGACCACATTGGTCGCCTTGATCCGGATTTCCTCACCGGTCTGCGGGTTCCGCCCTTTTCGGGCCTGACGCCGGACCTTGGAAAAGGTGCCGAACCCCACCAGGGTGACCTTGCCCTCTTTCTTTTTCAGGGCCTGAACCACTCCTTCGGTAAACGCATCCAATGCTTTTGCCGCCGCCACTTTGGAAATCCCCGCCTCTTCGGCCATTTTCTCGACCAGGTCCGCTTTTGTCGTACTCATGTAGACTTACCCCCTTTTTTGAGTTAAATATCGCCTCTTTTTTACAGGTCCATATAGCAGCGACTATTCAATGTCAACATAAATCCGCATCTATCAACAGTTTTTTCCGCGTACTCCCTGCAAACCGCCTTCAATCTTGTATCTACATCCTGGGGTTACCCTTAATCCCCTATTATCAACTGAATAGGGCTTCCACGAACCGATCGGGATCAAATTTCTGAAGGTCCTCGATGGACTCTCCGACCCCGATGTATTGGAGCGGGACCTCAAGCGAATCACAAATGCTCACCACCACCCCGCCCTTGGCGGTGCCGTCCAGCTTGGTCAATACCAGGCCGGTGACGCCCAGGGCCTCATCGAACATGCGGGCCTGGGACAGTCCGTTCTGGCCGGTGGTGGCGTCCAACACCAGCAGCACCTCGTGGGGGGCGGAAGGCATCTTTTTGGCCAGGGCCCGCTGAATCTTTTTCAATTCTTCCATCAGGTTGACCTTGGTGTGCAGCCGGCCGGCGGTATCCACGATCAGGATGTCCTTTCCCCGGGCGGTCGCCGCCTCCACACCGTCAAAGGCCACGGACGCGGGATCGGCGTTCTCCCGCCGCTTGACGATCTCCGCGCCGGCCCGCTCCGCCCAGATCACCAGTTGTTCAATGGCGGCGGCCCGAAAGGTATCCGCGGCGGCGATGAGGACCTTTTTGCCTTCGGCGGTGTAGCGGGCCGCCAGTTTGCCGATGGTGGTGGTTTTGCCCACCCCGTTGACCCCGATGACCATAATGACATGCGGCTTTTCGACCGGTTTTTCCTTCGGGGCGGCGCCCATCAGGGCCCCGATCTCCGCCTTGAGCACCGACTTCAGGTCTTCGGCATTTGAAATTCTGCCCGATTTTCTGGAGATCCGATCCATCAGTTCCATGGTGGTCCGCACTCCCATATCCGAAGTGATCAGCAGCTCTTCGATCTCCTCCAGAAGTGCGTCATCCACCTTTCGGCGGCCCAAAAACAGCTCATCGATATCGGTGGTCAGAATGTCCCGGGTTTTGGACAGCCCCTTTCGCAGGCGGTTGAACATCCCGGTCGCGGATTCTTCGGCCCCCGGTGTCGCAGCTTCCGGTGGGGTTTCTTCCGTCAGCTCCGTCTTCTCCGGGGCCCGGGTCTCCTCCTCTGTATCCTTTTTTTTGCCGAACCAGCTCATAGGGTTTCCTCCACACGGTCGAAATTGACCGATACGATTTTTGAAATGCCCCGACGCTCCATGGTGATGCCGAAGAGGGTATCGGCGAATTCCATGCTTTTGCGTTTGTGGGTGATCATAATAATTTGAGAATTTTCGCCGATGATTTTCAACAACTCATTGAACCGAAGCACATTGGCGTCATCCAGCGGCGCATCGATTTCATCCAGGATGCAAAAGGAGGCCGGTTTGATCAGAAAAATGGAAAAGACGAATGCGATGGCGGAAAGCGCCTTTTCTCCGCCGGACAAGAGCGACATTCGGGTCAGCTTTTTGCCCGGCGGAGAGACCATGAACTCCACCCCGGTCTCCAGGGGCCGGTCCGGTTCGGTCAGAACCAGCCGGGCCGCGCCGCCGTCGAACAGCCGAGGGAATACCTCCTGAAGTTTTTCATTGATCCGGTTGAAGGTCGACATGAACAGGTCCTGGGTGATTCGGTTGATCTTTCGAATCACCTTGTGAAGGTCGTCCATGGCCTTGAGCAGATCATCCCGCTGGGTGGACAGAAACGCATGCCGCTCTTTGTACTGATCATATTCTGCGATGGCCCCCAGGTTGACCTCGCCGATCCGGTCGATTTTGGATCGAAGGGATGCCAGCTCCGCCTCCATCTTTTCCGGAGACATCGGCTTTTCTTCGCCGAAACCGGACCATTCGCGCCGAAAGGCGGCGATGGGCCGGTGATACCGCTCCTCCACCCGGGCCGCCACATTCTCCTGCCGCATCCGTCGCCGGGACTGCTCCATCTCCAGCATTCGCACCTTTTGCAGCAGGTCCTCCCGGCGGCCCTGAACCTCGGAAATGGACCGATCGCTCTCCTGAAGCCGTTCGTCCAGGGAATGGAATACGCTCTGGCGCTCCGCCAGACGCGCCTCCACCCCTTTCATACGGTCGTAACGCCCGGCCAGGGATTTCTCCAGCGCTTTGATTTCCCCGGCCGAGGCGTCTCGCCTGCGCTTTTTGACGTCGATGTCCCGTTCCATCTCCGCCAAACGGCTCAACCCGTCCTCCTGAAAGGATTTGAGCCGGCGCAGAGAATGGGTGCTGTTTTCCAGCTCGGCGTTGAGGGAGGTCAGCTTCAGCTTGAGGTCGATGATCCGCTCTTCAAACGCCTCTGCCTCGGCGGAAACCGCATCGATCTTTTCGGACACGGAGGAGACCGATCCCTGGACCTTCCGGACCGCCTCGGTGACCTCCGCCAGGGACTGCCGGTATTGATCCAGCTTTTCCTCCAGAGAATCGGTTTCTTCGAGAAGCTGGTCCTGTTCGGTTTGAAGGGTTTCCAACCGGCGCCGGGCGTGCTTCAATTCTTCCGTCGCCTTGAATACCCGCTTCTGGTCCTCCATCTCCTCGGCCACCGCCCGGTTTTTGGCTTCGGTCTGCCGGTAAAGATCGGTCTCCAGTTCTCGAATCTTGAATTCCACTTCTTTCTGCCGGTCCCGGGCCAAGGCCAGGGACTCATCCAGCTCTTCGAGCCGTTGTTCCAAACCCTTCAGTTCCTGCTTCTTGGCCAGAATTCCGGACAGGGTTTCCGGGCTGCCCCCGGCCAGAATGCCCTCGGCGGTCATGAGGTCCCCGGTGGAGGTGACATAGGTTCTCCGGTGTCCGTTTCGGCTGAGCAGGGCCGAGGCGGTCTCCAGATCCGCCACTACTCCCACCCCACCCAGCAGGCCGTCGACGATCTGTTCATAGCCCGGCTGGACGATGACGTGGTCCAGAAGCCGGCGAACCCCATCCCCCGATTCGTCGATATCGGCATTCGTTCCATCGACCGCCGGGGATTTCATATCGGCGACCGGTATGAACCCGCCCCGGCCTTCTTTGCCGTCGCGCAGGTATCCGATGGCGTCCCGGGCCGCGTCCTGATCCGCCACCAGAATGTATTGCAGGGCCTCGCCCAGCACCGCCTCCACCGCCGCCTCATAGGAGGGCTCGGGTTCGAGAATGTCGGCCACCACCCCGAGCACTTGCTTTTCCGCGGTCTCCCGCTTCAGGACCGCTTTGACGCCGTCCCGATACCATTCAAAATTTTCCGCCATCTTTTTCTGAGCGGCATGATCGGACCGCACCCGGTTTCGGTCGTATTCCAGACGCTGAACCTGTTTGACCTGATCGGCCAGGGTCTGATTCACTCCCTGCAGCTGAGTGCGAAGCGCGTCGATTCGTTCGGAAACCGCCGCAATCTCCGCCTTGCGGTTTTCGGCCGCTTCCTCCGCCGCTTTCAGGGTCTTTTCTCCCTCGGCCACCTGGCGGGCCCCCAGGGCGACCTCCTCGTCGGTTCGTTTCAGCCGCCGGTCGATATGGGCCTTGCTGTTTTCGGTGGTTTCCAGGATATTCTTATAGCGGGCCTCCTGAGCGGCCAGTTCCATCAGCCGGGATTTGCCCTCCTCCCGCTCCCGGGCAAGGGCGGTCAACCGGTCCCGCAGGTTCTGGGAGTCCCCCCGCTCCCGGCTCAGGTTCACCCGAACCTCTTCGAGCGATTTCTCCAGAAACCGGTTTCTTTCCTGGTAACTCGACATCTCCTCGATCATATTGCGGTTTTTCTCCGCCAGGGCTTCCCGGGATTTTTCCAGGGCCGCCGCCTCCCCGGAGAGCCGATCCCCTTCTTTTCGAAGATGGCTCAGGTCGTTCTCGGCCCGGTCGATCTCCCGCTGGAGCTGAAACCGCTCGGACTTCAACCCGGTGATTTCCTGGTTCTGCCTGGATTGCCGAAGCCGAATCTCCTCTACCGCGGCATCCAGTTTTTTGAGCTGAACCGTCTGTTCCACATCCTGGTCCCGAAGGGATTTGAGCAATTCATCCCCGGCATGAATCTCCTGAGAGAAGGTTTCATACTGGTGAAGACAGATGCGGATATCCAGATCCTTCATCCGCTCCCGATAGTGTTTATACCGTTCCGCCTTTCGGGCCTGCCGCTTGAGGCCGTTCATCTGTCGCTCCACCTCGGCGATGATGTCCTTGACCCGCAACAGATTCTGATTGGTGTCCTCCAGCTTTCGCAGGGATTCTTTTTTCCGGTCCTTGTACCGGGTAGTGCCGGCCGCCTCTTCAATGAAACTGCGCCGCTCTTCCGGCCCGGCTTCGGTTATCGCCCCGATATTGCCCTGCTGAATCACCGCATAGGACTTGGCCCCCATGCCGCTGCCCAGAAAAATATTGTGAATGTCTTTCAACCGGCAGGGCTGTTTATTGATGAAATAACCGCTCTCGCCGGAACGGTAGAGCCGTCGGGTCAGCTGAATTTCGGTGAAATCCTTGAGAGCCTCGGGAGCGCTTCCGTTATCGTTGAGAAGGGTCAGAGAAACCTCCGCCAGGTTCTGGGGCGGAATATCGTCGGCCCCGGCAAAGATCACATCCTCCATCGATTTGCCCCGAAGCTGTTTGACGCTCTGCTCCCCCATGGCCCACCGAAGGGCGTCCACGATATTGCTCTTCCCGCACCCGTTGGGACCCACAATGGCGGATACCCCCCGGGGGAAGTCGATGCTCGACTTCTCACTGAAGGATTTAAAACCGAGGATTTCCATTTTCTTGAGCTTCATAAAGATTCGAACTCCCGGTTGCGGCCGGCGCCGGCCGCTTTAAAACGGCGGATGGGTTGGCGCCAAAATGCCCGGGGCATTCATAAAAGCAACCGGCGTTCCTTTCAAGGGGAATTTTGAGGTTCGTATAAAGAGGTTCGTATAAATAGGAGAATCCCGCCCGATTGTCAAGCAAAACGGAAATCTCCCTTGAATCCCGAGCCCGGTTGGGATACAGGTTTCGGGGACTCATTCAGGATGAAAGGAATACGGGTGAAGCGGATCCAAAAATACTGGTTCCTTCTGGGGCTGATCGGGGTCTTTCTGATCACGGTGGGAGATCCCACCGGCATCATCGCCGGATCGGGCAACTGGATCAAGGCCCACTACGGACCGAGCATCGTCATCTTCGTGATTTTCCTGGTCTCGGGAATGCTCCTGGAGCCGGAACAGATTCGACAGGGATTGACCGATTTCAAAGGGATTCTCCTGGCCCTGGGAATCATTTTCCTGATGGGGCCCCTGGTGGCCGTTCCCGTGGCCTGGACGGACCTGGCCTCCGGCATCAAAATCGGCCTTTTCCTGGTGGCGGTGATGCCCACCACCTTGAGCAGCGGGGTGGTGATGACCGGCACCGCCGGGGGCAACATCGCCCATGCCCTGGTCATTACGGTCCTCGCCAATGCACTGGCGATCGTCACCATTCCGGTCTCTCTGGACCTTTTGCTGGGGTTGATCGGGTCCATGACCGAGGTGGTGATCGATAAAGTCGCCATTATGCGGAAGCTGGGATTTCTGGTCCTGGCGCCGCTGGCTTGCGGTCTGGGAATCAAGTTTTACGGGAAATCCGCCTTGAATCGAATCACGCCGAAGCTGCAGAGGGTCAACCAGTGCCTGATCCTGGCCATGGTCTGGATGGCCCTGTCGCCGAGCCGGGAAACCATTCTCCACAGCGGCCCGGAGGTGGTCCTGGTCTGTCTGCTGGTCTTCGTCTACCACGGATGTTTACTGGGAACGGCGGCCCTGGCGATTTACCTTTTCAAGCTGAAGCGGGGCCGAAAGGAAAGCGTACTCTTCATGGGGGCACAGAAGACTCTGACCTTGTCGGTCATTCTGCAGGTGTCGCTGTTTCCGGAATACGGCATCGCCCTGGCGGTCTGCGTGCTCCACCACATCATCCACATGATCATGGACGGATACCTGGCCGGCAAACTGGCGCCGGTCAAATCGAATCAGAGGATCTGACTCAAAAACAGCTTGGTCCGTTCGTGGTCCGGGGTGGTGAAAAAATGGACCGGAGGCCCTTCCTCCACGATCGCCCCCTGGTCCATGAAAATCACCCGATCCGCCACCTCCCGGGCAAACCCCATTTCATGGGTGACGACCACCATGGTCATCCCCTCTTTGGCCAGGGTCTTCATGGCTTCCAGGACCTCCCCGATCATCTCCGGGTCCAGGGCGGAGGTGGGCTCGTCGAAGAGCATCACCTTGGGGTCCATGGCCAGGGCCCGGGCGATGGCCACCCGCTGCTGCTGGCCCCCG
>CAZNLT010000110.1:0-20641 GCA_964573705.1 uncultured Desulfobacterales bacterium | reverse complement strand
GGGGGGAATCATCACCGCCCCTCGGATCATCCATTTCCCCGGTATTCCTGCAATAGGCAAGGCACAGAGGAACCAGTATCACAGGAAGAAGCGGAAAAGGATGTCGGGCCATCATTTATCGGTGGCGTTTTCTTTCTCCTGATTCGACGAATGTTCGGGGTATTTGGTATTTCCTTTTCGCCCCAGTATAAATGCGGTAACCAAACCGATGACACCGGTTCCGCCGATAAATGATCCCGCCATCGGGTGCCCCTTGACAGTGGCATAAGTACCACAGGTGATGGTAATCGCCCCAATCAAAAATGCAAAGACTTGCCCCCGAAGGATTTCCTTATCCTCCCGTTTTGCTATCATCTCATTATAATCGATATCGGCATCCAACTCTTTTTCCTCCATTCGATGCCGGTGCTTCATCTCTTGTTCTGCCATTTGGATGATCCGATCAGGAAAGTCCGGATGAATATCTCCATACTGGCGCAGAGCTTCCGGGGCGGGTATAGGTCCGCTATACTTCTCCGCAACGATCTCTTGGGCGATGAATTGGGAAATTTCTTTTATTTCGTTTTTTGAAGGGAGGGGTTTTTGGGAGGATGGAGAGGTTTCAGGCTTTTCTTTACTGCGCTTGTTTTTCGTCATTCAACAAACAGATTTCGCTATTCAAACCGAAGTAGAGGGATTCGGATACCTTTTCCCAATCTTTTTTTAGGGCTTCTGCGTCGTTTCTATGAGGGCGATAATAGATCTTCTTAAAGTGCCGATTCCGTCTTTCCGGAAGAAGGTTGATAATTGATCCAGCACCTTTAATTAAATTTCTATAAATCCTTTCCATACGGCAATACCTATTTTCTATAATTTGGCACATCCAATAAAGAAGTTTATAGTCGCAATAGTAAGTCGTGATCGGGAAAAATTCAAGAAAAAAAGCCCCACCCCGAATGGGTGAGGCTGGTTCTGCAATTCCAATTGGAGAAATCGATCTACAGTTCGAGCCAGGAATCGGAGAAGAGGCTCTTGCCGAGGATGACGTTGGTGGATTTGACGTAGTGCTGGACCTCTTCCGGCAGGCCGGCCAGATCGGGCGGGTTGCCTTCCATGGTGTCTTTGATGGCGTTGTAAATGTCCTGGCGTTCGCCGCGGGCCAGGGCCATGGTGACCTCGTCCCGGCAGTCGGCGATGAAGGATTCCATGCCGTGGATGCGAAGCATGACCGTGAAGGTGATGTTCATGATGTGCCGCAGGTTGTCCGGAATCCCGCTGGAGATATTGGAGACCCCGCAGGTGCTCTTGGCGCCGGGCATAATTTCCTGGAGCATGTCCATGAAATTCATCAGGGAGATGGCCTGGGGCTGCTGAATGTTCACCGGGGTCACAATGCCGTCGACCCAGATCTGCTCATTGGGGATGCCCGCTTCGTTGGCCACGGTCATCAGTTCCACCAGCAGGGCGGCCCGCTCGTTTTCATCCCGGGGCAGACCCTCGGGACCCCACATCAGGGCCACGAAGTCGGCGCCCTGTTCGGCGGTCATCGGGATCATCTTTTCATACCGCTCCGGCCGCACCATGATCGAGTTGACCATGGCGGGCATCTTGCACTTTGGCAGCGCCGCGGCGATGGCGTCGACATTGGAGGTGTCCAGCGCCAGCGGAATGTCGTCCACCACTTCCTGAACCACTTCCACCACCCAGGGCATCAGCTCATGGCCTTCCTTTTTGGCCGGTCCCAGGTTGATGTCGATCAGGTCGACCCCTTTTTCCTTCTGAAACAGCGCTTCTTCCTGAATCGGTTTGGGGTCGCGCTCTTTAAAAGCCTTGCCGATCTTGGTCCCGATGACGTTCAAGCTTTCTCCGATGACCCAGAACTCGTTCTCTTTAATCGGCCGTAAAACGTCCACTAATTTGTCTGCCATTGGTCACTTCCTCCTACCCACAGTAAGTTAAAAAATCAGCTTTTCCCCTTCAAACGAGATTCAAAGGGGCAGGACCGACGTGGTTGACAGCCCCGGTTCTCAGCATCATCTATATAAAAAACAAAACCCGCTGTTTTTCCCCGCTTCGACTCGGTGAAGCAGGGAAAAACCAACGGGATGTGTTAAGAGGCTTTGCCCTTGAGGAAGGCCGGAATGTGCGCGGCCTCTCGCGGACCCACCGTAATGGTCCAGCCCGGCAGCTCCTCTTCCACGTCGCCGGCGATGGCCGCGGCGTAGCCGGGGATGATCAGCTCCTGATTCTTGACCTTGTCGGCGATGCCGCACTTTTTCACAAACATGCCCACATCGTCGCCGGCGAACTTTCCGGCGGCCCAGGCGGTCAGAACGGAGAGACCCTCGGCGTCTTTGATCAGCAGCCAGCTCGGCACCTTGCTGCCTTCCATTTCGCCCGAGACGATAAAGTAGGTCAGCGCGAAGTTGGTGGTCACCATGATCGGGGAGTTTTCATCCGGGTTGTTGATCGGATAGACCCCCTCGGTTACGGTCATCGGCCGCTGCGGGTCGGTGAAGATGTTGAGCCGTTCCAGCAGGAGCGGGAAGATCGACTCGCCGGTAAAATCGGACAAAACCACGATGGAGCCGTACTTGGCCGTGAACATGCCGGCGATAAGGGTTTCCATTTCCAGGTTCGGCGCCATTTCACAGGGAAGCGCGATGGTGGGAAAACCCAGGGAGCGGTTGAGATCCTTGAGAGCGGATCGCCGCAGGGCCACCTGGTCTTCCAGGGCTTTTTTGATCTCCCGGGAACCCGGGTCGAGGACCAGCTTCTTATGGCCCTTTTCCACCAGTTTGTCGGTCAGGGGAATCAGGTTTTCCACCGAATCGGCCTTGACCACCAGGGGCAGGTCGTTGTCGATGGCCATGGCGCCGAACTCGTCCAGATTGTCGGCGGTGGCGGCGTACATCAGCGGCCGCTTGAAACCGGCGGCCTCGATGCCGGCCTTCATGACGTCGGCCTTTTCGGTCATCAGGATCAGGTTGAATTCCGATTTTTCGGCGATGGTTTTGGCGGCCTTGCCAAAGGCGTCCTTATCGCCGTTGACATCCTTGAGCGCCACCAGTTCCGGCCGCAGGTTGAGGCCGACCCGCTCGAACTGAAGGGCGTTCCATCCCTTGAGCTTGGTCTCCAGGTCGGAATCCGAAATGTCCGATTGGATCACGGCCGCATAAGCGGTCGGGTTATAAAAGGTCTTTTCGTGGCGATGCAGAACGGTTTCTCCGCCCACGGTCCGTTTGCGGACGCCCTTTCCGATTTCCACAGGTAGAATGGGCGGCGCGGAAGCCTCGGCCAATTTTTCTCTGGCCTCGTCCGACACATACGGGCAGTCGTCGAGGCTCGCCTTTCCGGATGCCAGGTTCATGGCAAATGCGAGACAGGTGGGAACCCCACATTCCTTACAGTTGGTTTTCGGCAGGAGCTTAAAGATCTGAATACCGGTTAATGCCATGTTTGTCTCCTTATACGGTTCGATGCCGGGCGGAGCGACCGATGGAATCTCCATCGTTCCCGCCACCGCCCGGCCGTTATTCGATTGGTCGCGGAGCGGAAGACGTCGATCGTCTTCCGCTCCCAAAGGCCCTGAAGCGGGACGGACTACCCGACGATGGGATCCATATCGAGAGCCGGATGGCCTTTCTCCTGAAGCCAGGGCATGATCTCCTCCTCCGTGATGCCCACCGTTTCGTCGGCGATCTTGTCGAGCAGATCGGGATGTCCGATTTCCTTGGCCCGGGCCTCGAACCGTTCCCGAATTTCCTCCTTGAGGGCCTTGGGCATCCAGACCATTCGAAGCAGCCCGCCATCCCCTACGATAAACTTCCGCTGGGTGATGTTGAACTTGGAGTGGCCCACAAACCCCGGCGAGGAGGCCCCGCCCCCCATGACCCCGGCCAGGGTGGTGAACTTCATACCGCAGGGGGTCTCACCGGTGTACTCCCGGTTGACGGTCATGACCCCGTTGCAGGAAGGAAGCAAGGCCGCGATGGCCTCGCAGCACCCGCAGGTGGTCATCGGGTCCACAACCATGGAATAGAAATTGTAATGGGTAACGGCCCCGCGGGATGCCTTGGTGATAAACTCATTGACGCCTTTCCACTGGCCCATTTTCGGGTCCAGGCATTCGCCTTTTTCGATCGGCTGGTTGGGACCGGTGGGATTGATCTGAAAAGCCGCCTTGCAGTCCATCCAGTTGTAGGCGCCGCACAAACCGGTCCGTTCGGGGCTGACCGTACAGACATGGGCCGGGGCGAAGGACTGGCACAGGGTGCAGGAGTAGTAGGTCTCCACATCCTCGTCGGTCATCTTGTCGACCCGTTCGTCTCTGTACTTGTAAGCATTCCGTGCCTTTTCGGTGATCTTGTCCACATCTTCCTTCTTGGTGTAGATGGTGACTTCGATCTTGTCGAGGATGGCGGAAAAATCCTGATGGAGCTTGGCGTGAAGAACCACGCCCAGATCCTTCAGGGTAAACCCTTTTTCCACCGCCGCCTTGCCGATCCGGACCCAGGCAATGTCGCGCTGGCCGGCATGCATGACGCCCTGGATGTAGTTGATCAGGTGATGAATCTGCCGTTCCAGGATCGGCTCGAAGTCCTTCTGAAATTCGCGGCCGGCCACCTTCACGAAAATCGACAGCGGGAAGACGTCTCTTTCCTTGATCTCTCCGATGTCCGGACCCACCACCGTCACCTTTCCGTCGTCGATCTCCTTCAGGTCGGCGATCTCCAGATACTCGGTGCACTGGGTCTTGCCGCCGCCCGCCTGGGCGTAAAGGTCCTTGCCCCGGACCCGTTCACCCTCGTAAGCCGGACCGAAGGAGCAGGGAATGTCGATTTCGGAAACGGCCACTTTGAGGCCGCGGACTTCCACCGATTTGTCGACGATCTCTTCGTGGGAGATGTTGCCGACCACGTGCTCGTAGGTACAGATACCGGTGGGCAGGATGGACGGAATATCGGTGTCGGCGATGGTGGGGAACCCCCAGTTGACCGAACCTGCCGCCGCCGCCGCCCACTCGGCGTTGACCTCGCCCAGAGCGTTGATGAAGGCGAAGACGCGGTTCTTGTTGTACATCAGGATCTTCTTATAGTCACCCGCCGGGACGCCGCCGAAGGCCATGGCGACGCGGTTGGCGAACCCGAGGGCGAAGATCGCCGATGAGATTTCCGGGCCGAAGGGCACGATCTTGGTGTGCCAGCCGATATCCACCCCGGCCTCCACCAGCTGCTCGGCGCAGGTGGTTCCGAACTGGTTGGCGGCCAGAAAGACGTAGATAGAGCGTTTCTGGTATTCTTCAATGATCTTTTTGGCGGTTTCCGAATCCGGCGCCGCGCCCACGATGGCCACAAACCCGGGGGCGGAACCGTCCACGAACTCCACACCGCGTTTACGGAAGATGGTGTCCTCGGCGGCGCCCAGCCAGATCTTGCCGTTTTCCAGGTCGGTCTCTTCCGAAACGTAATAAAAATCCGGTTTTTCCAGATAATTGAGCGCTTCGTCGATCTCGAAGGCGAAAAGAGCGGCCATACCGGCGTCCAGCAGGGGTCCCAGATAGGGCAGATGGTTGGAGCCCTTCACATGGGGAGGCAGCAGTTTACGGGCCACATCCAACGGCTTCTGCATATCCTCGAGGGTTTCCACCTTGATTCCCAACAGAGAATAGATGACCGGCAGATAGTAGGCGGTGTTGGGAAAACCGACCTGGGTCGTGGCGTCATTGGATTCGAGGGCTCTTTTGAGACGCCCCTGGACCTTGGAAACGATATTGTAACCGCCCTGAATCGCGGCAAATGCAACTAGTCTCGACATACGAAATTCCTCCTTCGTTGAGGATTTATTTTAATAATATTCATTGCTTCTTTCAAAACCGGCTAGGCTTCCAGTGCCTGCCGATCCGAAAAGTCCATCATGACCCGGTCCCGGGCCTTGTCGATGCCCAGCGCCTTCCGCTTCTTGTCGATATGGGCGATCATCTTATGGGCGTGCTTAATCGGATCGGCTTCGAAGTCCCACATGGCGCCGTAGATTTTTTCCATTTCCTCGAAAAGGTAGCGCTGGAAGACCGGAGCACCGGCCGTGGGGAAGACCGCGCCGAAGACGGTATAGATGCCCGAGGCCACGACATACTGTCCGATGCTGATCGCCTTCTCGCTCATCCACTCGGGGGCGCTGCCGGCCACCGGAAGGTCGCTGATGTCGTTGCCCAGGCCGCCCGCCTTGACCACTTCTGTGGCCGCCAGCAGGATTCGGCTGTTGTCCACGCAGGAACCGAGGTGGAGGACCGGGGGAATCCCCACCGTCTCGCAAATCTCGGCCAGACCCGGTCCGCAGAACACGGCGGCCGATTCCGGCGTCAGCAGCCCTTCCATGGCGCAGGCGATGGCGTTGCACCCGGTGGTGAGAACGATGACATCGTTCTTGATCAGCTCTTTGACCACCGCGATGTGACCCTCATTGTGCTTCACCCGGGCGTTGTTGCACCCGACCACGCCGGCGATGCCCCGGATCCGGCCGTTGATGATGTTGTCGTTCAGGGTGTAGTAAGTGCCCCGGAAGGAGCCGCCCAGATGGTACTCCACCGACTCCACCCCGAATCCGGCTACAATCGGGGATTTCTGGGGCGGAATCATCACCTCGGCGCCCCGATTCTGAAAATTATCGATGGCCAGCTTCACGATCCGCTCCGCATCCTCGATGGCATGGTGCTCATCGAATTCGATGTGGAGTACGTTGTCCTGTTCCATCTTGGCGATGGGATGGGTGGTGATCAGCTTGGTGTGAAAGCATTTGGCCACATTGGCCACATTCTGGAAAATACACTGGATATCCACCACCATGGCATCCACCGCGCCGGTGATGATGGACAGTTCCTGCTGCAGGAAGGTGCCGCAGAGCGGTACCCCGTGTCTTTCCAGAATTTCATTGGCGGTGCAACAGATACCGGAGAGCTGAATCCCCTTGGCGCCCTTTGTCTTAGCGTATTCCACCATTTCCGGCTTCTGAGCTACGGCCACGACCATTTCGGACAGAATCGGTTCATGCCCATGAATCACGATATTGACGTGATCTTCCTTTAATACGCCCAGGTTGGCCTCGGAAACCCTGGGGAAAGGCGTGCCGAACAGGATATCCTGCAGGTCGGTGGCCAGCATCGATCCGCCCCAGCCGTCGGCCAGAGATGCACGAACGCCTTGCTTCATGAGGTTCTTGTAATCCTGATCCACCCCGATGTGAGTCCGGTGCATGATCTCAACGATCTCTCGGTCGATGTTCCGCGGCAAAACGCCCTGTTTTTTCCATATGTCGTACCGGGCCTTCGGCGCCCGCTTCATGTATTCGATCTCACCCTCGGTCTTGCCCCATTCGCTGAAGGCTTTTTCTCCTACCTCCAGGGCGATTTCATCGAGATCCCGATCCAGAACTTCTCCGTCTTTCTCAACGGTCGTCGGAATGCCCAAGAGAGGAGCGACATCCAGGAGCTTGCGGGTGTCTTTGATCCGGTAGGCTTCGGTCTCTTTTCGAGCCGCCGACAGAAAGACTTCGGCCACGCAACGGCCGTGATCCGAATGGGCCGCGGCGCCGCCGGCGATCATGCGAATGAAGTTTCGCGCGGCGATGGTGTTGGGGGTGGCGCCGCAGATGCCCTTCCGGTCGTCAGTGGCTTCGTCATAGTCTTTGGGCAACGGGAGACGGCAGGGCCCCATGCCACAGTTTTTGCAGCAGGTTCCCTGATTCCCGATATTACACGGCTTAAGCGTGAGCGCCCTGTCAAAGCAGGTCTCAATGCCCAAGTCCTGGGCCCGCATAATCATCTGCTGGGTGGCTTTGTCCACCGATGCGGCCATGGGATCGACCACTTTGCTTGCTTTGGCCGGTTTTTTTTTGTCGACGTTGGTTACTTCCGCCATGTGAGGTTCCTCCTCATATTCAGTGTTTAATAATGAACTTATTCTCAAATATCTTTATCTGCCGTTCACCCAATCGATTCGTTCGACCAGCCGGTCCAAAGCGCTTTTCTGGATTTCCGAGGCTGTCATCTCCGCCTGTTCGCCGACGCGTTTTGCACGTTCTCCCGCCAACTGGGAGAGTCGCTCCTCGCGCTCTTTGGCCCGTTTCTGACGGATATCTTCTTCTTCCTTGTCACGCTTGGCCTTGGCTTCTGCTTCAGCCTTTTGTTTCGCATCTTTTTCAGCCTTCTCCTTGGCTTCGGCCTCGGCCTTGGCTTTGGCCTCCGCTTCGGCTTCCGCCTTGGCCTTGGCTTCTTCTTCGGCCTTCTTGCGGGCCTCCGCCTCGGCCTGCCGTTTGGCGTCTTCCGCAGCCTGGTCGATCGGTTTGGCTTCGGCCTGGGCCTTGGCTTCCTCTGCCGCCTTCTTGGCGTCTTCTTCCGCCTTGGCCTCTACGGCCGGCGCAGGTTTGGCTTCGGCCTTCGGTGCGGCCGCTTTGGGCGCTTCTTTCGGTTTTTCCGCGGCCTTGGGCGGGGCCTTCTTTGCGGGTGCGGGCTTTTTCTCTTCTTCCTCGATGGTCAGGTCCGGCTCAGGGGCGAGTTTGACCAGGTCGATCTCGGATTCGGGAAGCTTCTTCTGAATACCCGCCACATCGCCGACCCCGCCGCCGTCGATGCCCAGGTCGATAAAAGCTTTGACCAGCCGGACCGTTTCCGGATGGCGGATGATCAGGACATCGGAGCCGGCCAGCAAGTAGGAGACCGCTCCCACCGATTCCATCAGAATGGCGCGGCGTTCGGGATCCCCGATAGTGGGGTCCTCATCCAGCGGCTGCTTGGCCTCTTTGCTTTTCCAGACCTCGAACCCGAGGTTGTTGATCAGCGGGTACTGAAGCTTGTCGTCCCCCTGATTCATGGCCGCCATTGTCAACCGCTCCATCACCGAGTAGGAGTATTCCAGACCGTAGCCGAGGCCGCCGGTGGTGGGATCGACGATGACCCGGTCCATGGGCATCCCGAGGTTCTCGAGCAGAATGTTGACCTGTTTGGCCAGGTTGACGTCGATGGGGGAGGAAGAAATCACGGTATGGCCGAAGCCCATGGCCGCGGCCCCGATCCCCTTGTGATTGGCGTCCTCCACCGGGCCCAGGATCAGATTGGCGCCCTGGCAGTCTTCGGCGATCTTCTTGAGCACCGCTTCGTCTTTCTGGGTGGCGGCGGTACCCCAGATGATCAGCGGCACGTCCACCGCATCCAGGACCTTTTTCACCTTCTTGACCGCGTCTTCGGGACTGGTGTCCTTGTCGTTGGGATCGGTGCTGCGAAGCAGGAGGGCGATCATATCCGCGCCGTACTCCTCCACGCATTTCTTGGCCCAGGCGGCGGGGTCATCGATCACGTCTTCAAAGGGTTTGACCGCGGATTCGGGCCAATCCTCCGGTTTCATGTCCCACACTTCCATGGCGATTTTCGGCTTGTTGGGCATCTCCCCTTCAAACTGGTAAAAGGGATAACAGGTTTCGCCGCCGACCTTCACCGCTTTGTCGCCTTTTCCGAGCGTAACCTCTTTGACCGCACCGGAATAAGATTCCTTAAAGAATTGAAAAGCCAATTTCATACCTCCTCTGAATGTTCGCCAGTTGTCAATCTGAACATTGCCTTAACCCCGTACAGACGATGTCAAAAAAAATGGGCCCAGCTGTTCAGCCGCCGCCCAAAAGTCTATCAGCCCCCTTTCTTTTAAGAATAATATGCCATATGAAACCTTGCACAAGGTTTGAATCCGTGATTAGTATATTTTCAGACGGCATAAACAGAGTTTTTTTCACTTTGGGAGCCTCTATAACTCTCACATTTCTTATTACTGCGAAAGAGGTATTATATTGAATGATATACGGCTTGTCAATATTTAGCTTTTGAATTTAATCCGTTAAATATTGCTTCCGGCCGGGGGCGAGGCCGGCCGAAAACGGAGAGCGCTTTCGATTCACAGCACCGGCCGATCGACGGCCATACCATCGTATAAATCGTATAAGAGGATCAATCAGCATCCCTGGATGCCTCCTCCGCGCATTCGAATTTCGGCCCCATTAAGTATTTATCCCATCGGGAAATCGAGATAAAGCCTCGCCGGGCGGAGGACCGATTCACACAACTTTCCTATTTAAGAAAGAGGATGGATTATGGTTGCCACCAGTTACTGGGCTGATGATTATGTTGAAAAAACCAAGAGCGCGGAAGAGGCCATCCGGCTGATTCAGCCTGGGAAGCGGGTTTTTATCGGGTCTTCCTGCGGAGAGCCCCAGCACCTGGTAAGGGTGCTGTCGGAGACCTCCAAGATCCTCACCGACCTGGAGATCGTCCGTCTTCTGGCCCTGGAACGGACCCCGCTCACCCTGATTGCCAACAAAAGCAAAACCCAGAGCATGAACATCCGCTCTTTCTATCTGGGTTCGGGCAAGGTCCGGGGGGTGGCTGAAAACAAACGGTTTATCACGCCCATGAACCTTTCGGATATTCCGCGCCTGTTTAAAAGCCGAAAACTGCCCATCCATGTCGCCCTGATTCAGGTAACGCCGCCGGATGATTTCGGCTGGCTCAGCCTGGGCGTCTCGGTGGACATCACCCTGGCCGCCGCTTTATCGGCGGATCTGGTAATCGCCGAGGTCAACCCGAAAATGCCCCGGGTGCTCGGCCAGAGTTTTATTCATGTCAACGACGTGGATGTCTTTGTGGAGCACGAGGAGGATATCCTGACCATCGGGGACCTTCCGGAGATGAAAGCGGCCAACACCATCGGCAAACTCATCTCCCGCCTGATCGACGACGGCTCCACCATTCAGATCGGCCTGGGCACCACCTCCCAGGCCACCCTCCTGGCCCTGTCCGAAAAAAACGACCTCGGGGTCCATACCCAGTATCTCACCGACGACATGATGCACCTGGTGGCCCGGGGGGTCATCACCAACCGGAAAAAAGGATTCAACGATGGAAAGCTGGTGGCCAGCAGCGCCATCGGCACCCAGATGCTCTATGAATTCCTTCACGACAATCCGGCGGTCGATTTTCGCCCCTCCGACTATGTCAATAATCCCGGCATCATCTCCCGTCACCACCGAATGGTTTCCATGAACGTGGCCATGGCCATGGACCTGACCGGCCAGGTGGCGGCGGACGCCCTCTCCCACAACTATTATTCCGGGGTCACCGGGATGCTCGATTTTGTCCGAGGGGCGGCCCGGGCCGAAGACGGAAAGTCGATCATCATGCTGACATCCACCTCGATCAGCGACGGGAAAAGCCGCATCGTTCCCATGCTCGAGGACACGGCGGTGGTGGTTCCCCGGGGGGATGTCCATTACCTGGTGACCGAATACGGTGCGGTCAACCTTTTCGGCAAAAGCCTTCAGGAACGGGCCATGGCCATGATCAGCATCGCCCACCCCGATTTTCGGGAAGAGCTGTTTCACAAGGCCAAGGAAATGGGGCTTCTGGGGGAGGAACGGTCCTTGAACGAATCGATGCACGGGGTCTATCCGGTGGAACTGGAAGAGACCCGAAAGATCGACGGCCAGACCGTGGCCATCCGCCCATCTAAACCGGTAGATGAACGGCGGATTCAGGAACATTTTTACAACATGGACACCGACGACATCGTCTCCCGGTTTTTCCATGAAAAACACAGCTTCGTTCGAGACGATCTGGAAGACCTTCTGGAGGTGGATTACATCAAGAACCTGACCATCGTGGCGGTGGTCGGGGAATTCGGTTTCGGAAAGGTGGTCGCGGTGGGAGAATACCTCCTGAATCCGGCCAACAACATGGCCGAAGTCGCCTTCTCGGTCGACAGGGAGTACCAGGGCAAAGGGCTCGGCAAAATCGTCATCAACAAGCTGGCCGAGGCGGCCCGGGAAAACGGCATCGTCGGTTTTTTCGCCTATACCTCCACCGGAAACAAGGGAATGATCCGATTGTTCAAGAGCCTGCCGTACAAGGTCAAGACCAAATTCGAGGAAGACATGATTTTACTCGGCTGTCGATTTGACGAATTGGAATAAGGACTTACCATTGTTTTAATGGGATTTTTATGCGGAACATCCGTTTCTCACGTGAAAAGCGATGAAGGAGACAGACATGAGTAAACACAGGGTCACATTTCTTCCCCATGAACGATCCACCGAGGTGGAGGACGGAGAAATTCTCCTCCGCGCGGCCATGGATGCCGGGGTGCACATCAACGCCTCCTGCGGCGGCGAAGGGGTCTGCGGAAAATGCCGGGTCATCATCGAGGAGGGCGCCGTAGAAGGCGGCGCCTCCGAACGGCTCAAGCCGGAAGATCTCGACAAAGGATATCGGCTGGCCTGCCGGGCCGCGGTGAAAGAAGACATTATGGTGCGGGTGCCGGTGGAATCGGATATCGACGCCGGGGTGCTCAATTTGCAGGCCACCCCCCGCAAGACCGCCCACATCAAAACCGTCGATTTCGAGGAATTGAAAGAAGCGGGCCTGTTCATCCCCCCCATGGAGAAGATCTACCTCGAACTTCCCGAACCCAATCCCCAGGACCACCTTCCCGACGTCACCCGGCTGGTCAGCTTTTTGAATCTTCAGCATGGCGAACATCGGCTGGTGGTGGACCTGCCGGTGATTCGGAAAATTCCGGACATTCTTCGGGAGGAAAATTTTCGAGTGACCGCCACCCTGGTCCGCCCGGTGCGAAAAGACGGCCAGACCCATATCATCAACGTCCAGCCGGGAGACACCACCGGCCAAAACTATGCGGTGGCGGTGGATATCGGCACCACCACCGTCTACGGTCAGCTGATCGACCTCAACAGCGGCAAGGTTTTGTCCGAATACGGAGAGTTCAACGGGCAGATCAGCTACGGCGAAGATGTCATCACCCGGCTGATGTACGCGGAAAAGCCGGGCGGCCTGGAAAAACTCCAGCAGGTGGCGGTGGGGACCATCAACAAAATCATCGACAAACTGGTCAGCCGGGCCTCCATCGACTGCGACGCCGTTTCTTCCATGGCCCTGGCCGGCAACACCACCATGACCCAGTTGTTTTTGAAGGTCAACCCCCGGTACATCCGGCGGTCCCCCTATGTGCCGGCCGCCACCATTTATCCGCCGATCCGGGCCAACGACCTGGGTATCGAGCTGCCGGAGCATGTGACCGCCCTGGTTTATCCCCAGGTGTCCTCCTATGTCGGCGGGGACATCGTGGCCGGAATCATGGGCTCCCGCATGTACCAATCCGAAGAGTTGATCCTGTATCTGGATATCGGCACCAATGCCGAAGTGGTGGTGGGCAACAAAGACTGGTTCGCCTGCGCGGCCTGCTCCGCGGGTCCGGCATTGGAGGGCGGCGGCATCGAATTCGGAATGCGGGCCGCCGAAGGGGCCATCGAGGATTTCTCCATCGATCCGGTCACCCTGGAACCGATGAACCTGACCATCGGCAACGTCCGGCCCAAGGGCATCTGCGGGTCCGGTTTAATCACCATCGCGGCCAACCTGTTCGAACTCGGCATCATCGACAACAGCGGCAAATACAATCAGGACCTGGACACCCCGAGAATCCGGGAACGGGACGGGGTGTGGGAATATGTCCTGGCCTGGCAGGACAACACCCAGATCGACCGGGACATCATCCTGAGCGAAATCGACATCGAAAACCTGATCCGGGCCAAAGGGGCCATCTACAGCGGATGCCAGACCCTGCTCGAAGAAGTCGGGCTCAGCATTCAGGACCTGGACCGCATCTATCTGGCCGGCGGGTTCGGCAGCTTCGTCGACCTGGAAAAGGCGATGACCATCGGGCTTCTTCCGGAAATGG
Source organism: uncultured Desulfobacterales bacterium (assembly GCA_964573705.1). Classification (GTDB taxonomy): domain Bacteria; phylum Desulfobacterota; class Desulfobacteria; order Desulfobacterales; family Desulfococcaceae; genus JAABSQ01. Next base: position 6,869 of record CAZNLT010000110.1, on the reverse strand, counting down.
ACCCGAACAAGATCACCTTTTTCGGAAACGCCTCTCTGATGGGGGCCCGAATGGCCGCCCTGACCAACCGGCTGCGCCGGGACGTGGTGGAGGTCACCAAAATGATGACCAACTTCGAACTCTCGGAAACCCCGTCCTACATGGACCACTATGTGGCGGCCTTGTTTCTGCCCCACACCGATCTGGACCTTTTCCCCAAACTCAAATCCCGGCTCAAGAACCGGGCCGCGGTTCAGAGGGGCTGACCTTTCCGACAATTTAATAACGGGCATTATTAAGATAATGCCCGTACATTTTTCTTTTTTCCAGACCCGTCCATTTTTACAGGTCTATATTTTCTTCCGAAGTGGAAAAATATCCGACAGGCATTCCCCTCCGATTCGGCGCCTTGCTCTGCCTCATTTTTTTCAATTCAAACGAATTCATCGTTATTACAAGAGCTTGAAAAACACCTTCGGGAACTGAAAAGGCACGTTTTTTGCTCAAATCAAGCTGAAACGTACAGGCGGGAAGAACTCGGTTCATTTCTTTGTTGACAATTCATTCGCGGTTACTTATAAAAGGCGATAAGCGTCGTTTTTTGTTGAAACTGAGGCACTCCTGAGTTACCCCGCCACGATATACTGCTGATTCACGAATTTCATTTCCCGATCTGTTTCCGACACACCCATTTGCCGGTTCGGTGTCGTTGCCAAAAACCCTTTGCCTTCGGTCCTTCTGAGGTTTCGCCCCTATATCCCTCCGAGGGTCCGCCCGTATATATGGTCCCATTATCACCTGAGGAGGTGTGCTTATGAACGCCATAACCCAACGGGCCTTTTCCCGCAATCGGTATGTCGCCCCGATCCTTTTTTCCGATTGCAATAAAAACCAGTTTCGGGAGGCTGTGATGTACAACAGCAGCGTGGGCGGAATGTATTTCGAAAGCCGTCATCCGGTCTTTCCCGGTACCGGCCTGGTCATCCAGCTGGTGGATTTCGCGTCCGACCCTTATTGGCCCGAGGCCTGTGACAGCTATCTGGCCGATACCCGCTGGTGTATCGAAAAGATGGGGGACGACCACCCGGTCTACGGCGTCGGGGTTCGGTTCGTCATGTCCACCTGCACACAGTGCGGCGCCCAGATACGACACTGCTGTATGGATGGGGTGGATCTCTGCCCGGAGTGCCAGGAAGACATTTTAACCATTTCCGACACCAAGCTGAAAGGGTGTCTGGAGAACTATTTAGTAGGCAATATTTTATAGCGGATAAAGAAGCGGTTTCATGAATGAACAGCGGGCTTGCCGCACGAAGGACGGAATCATCGGGGAAAAATGAATTCGATGCCTCCGTCCCTCGTTCGAAAACTGAAGCGGCTACTTGGGCGCCTTGGGCGGGCTGACCATGGCCTCGCCGTCCAACACCCGGGCGCCGTCCTGATTGGTGCAGGTGGTCTTGAGGCGGATCCGGTTTTTATCGGCTGTCACCTCGGTCACCTCGGCCCGGGCCGTGATGGTGTCGCCGATGCGGACCGGCGCCAGAAACTTGAGTTCCTGCTTGAGATAGATGGTTCCCGGCCCCGGCAGATGCATCCCCAGAATGGCTGAAATAAACCCGGCGGTCAGCATTCCGTGGGCGATCCGGGTTTTGAAAAAAGTGTTTTCCGCATACGCTTCATTGATATGGGCCGGGTTCAGATCACCGGTCACCCCGGCATACAGATACACATCCGATTCCGAAACGGTTTTGGAGAATTCTGCCGAATCCCCCACCTGAATTTCACTGATGGTTTTTCCGATCATCGGGTCTCCTTTCGGGGTCTCCTTTCGGGGGTTTCCTTTCGGGGGTCTCCTTTGGGGCTGTGTATTCCTTAAAACCACATGCGATGGCTGAACACATCCTGCTCCAGGTCTTTTTTGTCTTCTTGCAGGCTCAGGTACATGGAGGCGTTCTGGATGGCGATGCCGCCCTGGCTGGCCAAGGCTTCCACCAGAATGATCATGTCTTCGGGAAAATCACGCTCCGTCTCGCTGCACAGCCGCATGACCCCGATAACCTCATCCCCGACCTTGAGGGGAACACAAAGCATGGAAACGATTCCTTCTTCCTTCATGGCCTCCCGGTACTGCACCCGCGCGTCGGTCTGCACGTTTTTGATCGCCACCGTCTCTCCCTGGAGGGCGCCGCTCACGCTCTTGTCCTTGCTGACGGTGCCCTTATTAAGAAATTTTTCGCTCAACCCATAGGTGGCCACCAGGTCGAGGGTGCCGGTCTCCTTGTTCAAAAGACGGATATTCACCCCTTTCATGCTGAACGTCTCGGCCAGATCGGCGGTCAGGATGTGAAGGATTTTCTGAATATCCAGGCTGGAATTGATGCTGTCGGCCATATCGTGAAACAGCTGGGCGTTTTTGTGCATCCTTTCCACCAGCCGGGCATTCTGAATCGCGATGCCGCCTTGCTCGGCCAAAGCGCTCAAAAATTCGATCTCATCCTCTGAAAACTCCCGGACCTCGGCGGCATACAGCGAAAGCACCCCGATCGGCTTGGCCTCCACCATCACAGGCACCACCAGAATGGATGCGATGCCCTCCGATTTTTTGGCCTCCTTGTTTTCCACCCGGGGATCCGAAGCGATATCGTCGAATACGAGGTGCCCCTTTTTGACCAGCTCGTCCACTATAGCTTTGCCCCGATAGGGATCGGAGTGGAGATAATTGTCGGAAAGCCCTTTCTGGCAGGCAGGAGAGAACATATCTTCTTTCTGGGGATCGGCCAGAAAGATGCAGGCGGCCTTTCCGTTCATGGTATCGATAGCGCTTTGAACAATAAGATCCAGCAGTTCATCCCGGTTCAATGTCGATCCGAATGCCTTACTGATCATACAGAACGTCTTGAAATAGTCCTTTCTATCGGTCATCTTTCCTCTCCTTGTCGAAAAGCATTCGAGGTATCCTTCTGGATCGGCGCGGAAACCCGAGGGTTTTCGACCTTCTCCTTCTATTTTTGGCTATTTTTTGACGCGCTTGGATATGGAGCGGGCATCGGCGCCCTTCTTTGCTTTGGTGTTCCTGTCTTTGGTGCTTTTGGCCTGGGCGCCTCGGGTGGAAACCGTTTTTTGGGCGGCGGTTTCGACGGCCGGCGGTTTCTTTTTTCTGGTGCGGGTTGTCTTTTTAGGGGTATCCTCTCGCTCCCTCAACCAGGCGGCGATTTTGGGTGCAAACAGCCGCTGGCACTTGGAACTGACATAGATGCCGATATGCCCGGTATCGAGGCAGATATCCTCTTTGTCTTTGCTGCCCACCTTTTGGGTCAGATGTTCGCAGGCTTCGGGCGGCACCAGATGATCGAATTTTCCGTAAATGTTCAACAGCGGCATAGTGATTTTTTTAAGATCCACCCGTTTGCCGTCCAGTATTAGCTTGTTCTGGATGAGGAGGTTTTTCTGGTAGCAATCCGTAATGAACTGCCGGAAGGTGGCCCCGGGCACATCCGGACTGTCGAAGATCCACTTCTCCATTCGGACAAAATTTTCGACAAAATCTTTGTTATCGATATGCTCGAAAAAACCAACATACTTGTCGATGACAAGGCGGGCCGGATTGAGCAGCAGAAATCCCAGATTCATAAGATCACCGGGCATGTTCCCGTAGGCGCTGCCCATGTCATAGGCATGGGTATTCCGCATCCAGATGTGGAGAAGTCCGGTGTCGGTGTCAAAGTTGGTGGGGGTGACGGTAGTGACCAGGTTCTTGATTTTTTCCGGGTGCAGGGCCGAATACATCACCGAAAAAGCCCCGCCCATGCAGATGCCCATCAGGTTCAGGTGGGGAAGTCCATGCTTTTCCAGGATAAAATCGACCACATTGTCCATGTACATATTGACATGGTCGTCGATGGTCAGAAACTGGTCCTTTCGGGTGGGATACCCCCAATCGATCATGTAGACCTCGATCCCGTGATCCAGAAAAGTCTGGATCACGCTTCGGCCCGGCTGGAGGTCGAGCATGGTCTCGCGATTGATCAGGGCGTAGACGATCAGGAGCGGATACTTGTGCTCCACTTTTTCGGGCTTATAATACTTGACCCGCATTCGATCCTCTTCATAGACCACCTCGAAAGGGGTGGTGGAAAGATCGGTCTCCAGAGGACCCAGCAGCACCTCCGAGGCTTTTTGTGCCCGGCTTTTGGCCTGTTCGGTACTCTCGGTCAGTTTTTTGAGAATCAGATCAACGGCGATTTTGGGTTCGCTCATATGCCTCCTCCTTTCCGTACACCGTTACCCCTTCTTGGGGGAAGGCCGGCCGTCCACTTGCTTGGAAAGCGCCCTCACCTTCTTTTTCAGGTGATAGATTTCTTTGTAAAGTTCATCCATCTCCCGGTTGGTGGGGATGGGCAAGCGCTGCAGCAGGTCACAGATAAACGCCTCCTTGGCGTCCCGGTACTGGACCAGGGAACTGATGGTCTTGTCCATCACCTGGGTGTATTCCGGGGATTTGAGCAGGGTCATGTAGTGGCCCTCGAGTATCTTGAGCCACATTTTATAATACTGGTTGAAGTCGTCATGGATTTCGCCCGTTTCGGCCATCTCCTCGATTTTTTCCTGCATCACCGCAGCGGCCTTCTCGATCGGGACGTAAAACATGTAGAGAAATTCGCTGAGAGAGGTCTGAAACAGGTTGTGCTTGTCCAAAAATTCATTGAACCGTTCCTGGTAGAACCGGGTCAGCCCCAGGGAAGGAATTTTCAGAAATTTTTGGAATTCTTTTTCATAGAGTTCCCGAATCGCCCGAAAGGTGTCCTGGTCGATGTCTTCAAAATTGTAGGCTTTGCTCTGCTGCCCCATCTTGACCGCCCGCTCCATGAACTGCCTCTGAAGTTCATGATAGCCCTCCAGGGCCTGCTTCATCATCACCGCAACCAGATCCGGCACTGAATCCATCCCCTTCATCATGGCGTCCAGATTTTCCGGTTTGCTGAGGGTTTTCATCAGCGACTGAAAAATCTTGTTGCTGGCCTCGAAACTCTTTTGGGCCTGACGGGTCGGTCCTTTTTTTGCTTTTTTCCCGGCATCCGCGAACCCGGGAAAGCCAAACGAGGTAAATGCCTCTGGTTGAACGGTCGCCATGTTCTGCCAAAAATCCATGGCCGATTTCATCCAAAACGAAAACATTTCTTCCGGGGTCGTTTGATGCTTGTCATCCATAAGCTACTCCGTTTCCTCCCGAATGATGGTCTCTTCACAACCTATCGCGCTGGATTTTCAAGTTTAACCACACCATAACCCAGCGGGGGATCAAAAACAAGCCAATAAAAGGGGATACCTTCATTTATTTTCTTCCTTTTCAGATACAGCAGGGTCCCAAAAATAATGAAAGGGAGTCATTTTTTTAACGTTCTTTTCAGTTCGCTTGGACAGGTCCATCCCCATTTCCAGATAGGACGTAAACTGCTCCTCCATATTGTTCTTGTAGTAGAGGTAGCTGTCGATGATTTTTTCCAAATATTTTTCAAAAAAATCATTGAGAACGTCTTCCCCGAATCGAATGATCAAATGGAGGAGGGATACCGGCAGCAGCGCATGGTTCTTTTTGGCGCGCTCCATAATAATCTGACTCAGGATAAAAGCGGTGACATCCTGATTCGTTTTCAGATCGATCACCTCGACCTGAATCCCCGCCTTGATCATCTTGGCCACATCCTCGAGGGTGACGTAGGCGCTTTGTTCCGTATCGTACAACCGCCGGTTCGGGTATTTCTTTAATACCTTTTTATGATCCATTGCTTAATCCCATAAATAAAAGGTGACTGTGACACGTTGCAACAAAAACAACTTTTTTGTTTTTAAACTGAAAAAGATTCTATCGAGTCAATCCGCACAATGTCAAGGTTTTTTGGAGCATATTAGGTCGATTCGGTTTTTCGGAAGGATCATTGTGCAATGCAATATTTTTTGCTTGACAAAATTCTTGAAGTCGCTATTATACCATTCAGCACGTGAATCACGGATGCACCTTAAATTTTCACACCATCACACAAGGGAGGCCAAATTATGGAACAAGGAAAAATCGCCAAACAGATGCTGTCGTATCAGAAGAGTCTTTTTGAAAGTTCATTTAATGCCGTCTGCGCGGTCCAGGATCAAACCGAGCAGATGACCACAACCTTCATCGAACAAATGCCCTGGGTCCCCGAAGAGGGGAAAAAGACCTTAAAGCAATCGATGGAGACCTATAAAAAAGCTCGAGACAATTTTAAAAAATCGGTTGAAGACGGTTACGCGCAATTGGAAAAACTATTTGAAGGAAAATAGACCTTTTCGACGGCCGGATCGACCGCTTGAATAGACAACCATTATTCAAACCAATTTAATGAAACAGAAAGAGAACCCAAATGGACCAGAAAATGATGTTTAAGCAGATGCTCGCCTTTCAAAAGACCACCTTCGACAATTCCTTCAATGCCATGACCGCCATGCAGGAGCAGGGCGAAAAAATGGTCAACACCTTTTTGGAGCAGGCCGAATGGCTGCCGGAAGAAGGAAAAAAGGCGGTCGCCAACTGGATCAACGCCTATACAGAGGGTCGAACCAAATATCGGGAAGCAGTGGAAAAAAATTTTGAGAAAGTGGAAGAATATTTCGCGGTATCCGAGGCCAAGACCCAATAATTGCAGTCGGTTTTTCCCTGCGCATCTTCTCAACCCGGCTGTTGGAAACCGGCGCCAAGTCCGGTATTCTCATCAGCCGGGTTGACAAAGAACGGGATTTACACGAAAATATTTTTTGTAATACCGTGCGTCAAGAAAAAACTTACACCCTATACCCTATTTATAAAATAAACGCTCATGACCTTGGAGCTGGCCACCCCCAAGCATGAAAATGGACAA
>CAZNLT010000109.1:0-20910 GCA_964573705.1 uncultured Desulfobacterales bacterium | reverse complement strand
CGATTTTTTTGTCAAAGGCATGGGTGAGCGGATCGACGCCTTCGCGGGCGAAAAACGCCTGACCCGGTTTATTATCCAGTGAGGTTCGGAAAAGACTCGCCTTTCCGTCCTGAGTTTGCACACTTGACTCCATATCGATTCCATCCTTTCAGCAGGCTCAAAAAAACAAAAGGCGTACCCCGGGAGAATCCCGCTGGTTACGCCTTCACTGTCTTTCGCACCGCCCGCGCGGTCGAAAACCGTAAGACATTCCTGGTCTGAATTTTTTTAAATCGGCCTTCGACGGCCGCGAACAACCGCCGGAAGAGATAAACCCGGCAGCCTCGACCCTTCTATTTTGAAATAGAAGCCGCTTGCTTTATTAGATGATCCTTATTTCTTGACGGCACTTTTAAACAGGCCGGCGCCATTTTGTCAAGCTTTTTTTAAAGAATGGCCCTCTTGTTTTTATCGCCGGGGACGGTTTTCCGCTTCAGTTGATTGTGCGCCCGTCAGCATTTTCGCCTGATAACACTTGAGAAACCGTGCTCAGGCTGGAATTGGGCAGCATATGAACCGTTTTTTTGTGTTTTTTAGCCAAATTTTTGACCAGGGAACAGGCGGCATGGCTGTTGCAGCTCACCGGGCACAGAACAACGTCCGCGCGCCGAAGGCAGGATTCGAGCTTTTTTACCCCTTTTTTCATGTACCCGTCATGGTAATCGAATATGCCGCCGCTGCTTTCGATCAGCTCCCGGTACAACGACTCCATCCGTGTCATTCCGCCCACCAGCAAGATCCGCTTCTGGCACAGGTTAAAGGACGGGCATTCGGTATCGCACCGGCTCAATACACTAAATTCATTGATAATCTCGTGGGCCTCCGTCATACATCGCTGATGAGAGTCCTGAATCTGCCTGAGGTCGGAGGAGAGACACGCATTGGTCTGCCTGAGTATCCTCATACAGCGGCGGTCTTCCGCCGAACGTTTCCGGTGTTCCGCCAGTTCGGCTTGTAGACGTCGGTTCTCTTCTTTCAATTCATCGGTACCGCCGGGGACCCGGGCTTCGGCCAGAATTCCGGCCAGGCTTGCGCTTTCGGCCTCCGCAGCGGCGAGGGCCGTCTTTAAACGGGAATTGCTCCGGCTCAAGGACTCATTTTCCTTCTGAAGCGACCGTCTATGCTGAGCGGCCGCCGTCGATTCTTCACGCAGGCATTGCATGTCACTCTCCAGGCGGGCTATTCTCCGCTTCATTCGAATATCCTGTTCACCGTTTCCGTGCATGGCCATGTGGATTTTCCCGAACACCTTTCGTTTCATCTCGACCGACAGTTCGGGATGAATTGCAGCCGCCCAGAAGACCGGCGGGTATGTGCCGGCCTCGAATGCATCCTTGAAACGATCCATGAATGCTTCGGCCGTAAGCCCATGCAGCGTTTTCACTTCCCTGCCGAATTTTCGGTTCAGCAGTGCATCCACGCGTTTCGACAGACGGTTCTCGCTGTCAGATGCGGCCACCAGGGCCTCGTGGATTTCAAACGGGTTCGCTTTTTTAATGGGAAAACCCGCCTTTTTCAGGAGCTGCTTCTGTTCCGCATAGGAGATGCAGATGCCGATGACAGGGCATTTGAAGCAGTTATCAATTTCCCATAAATTCAGAGGGCTGTATCGTCTTTTCGGCGCCGGCCCCGGATGCGCCGAAGGGGTTTCGGCTTCAGAAGTGTACGATTTTTTTTCTGCCAGCATGTTTTTCCTACCTTTCGGTCCCTTCCTGAAATCCTTTTTCACTGGTTGTAAATGCCTGAATTAAAACGTCTTTATCCATAAATCTATATCTTTTAAGCTTCTTTCTAAGTTAGAGAATTCAAACTATCTGGTTCTAAAAAAAGCCACCTTCCTGAAAACCCTTTGAAAGGCGGCAATAAACGATGCAGAAATTCAGGATATCGGTATTTTCGGTCTCAAAACCGATAAGAACCTAAGTGTACTGCACGAGCTGTCTCTCCTGATGTAGGACAGGACCTCCTGGAATTCCGGTGGGAGCACACAGGTGTTTACTCCGGAATCGAAGAACCTTCCATACAATCGATTCGGGTATAAAACTCCGAGGAAAAACAATCTTTTTGGGATTTACATTTTTCGATACTTTGGCCATGCGCCCGGAAATCTTCAAAATGCCGAAGCCAGCTGTCCCCGGCTCTCGGGCAAGTCTGAATAAATTCCATAAAATCGGTCAAGCTGTCCAGGGTAGCGGAACTGAGCGCATGCTCCATCTTGCAGGCTTCTCCATCGGCGGTATCGAAGTCGATCTTTAAAATTTCGGTCAGAAATTTGAGGAGCGCTTCATGCCGACGCCGCATCTCCTTGCCCACGCCCGCTCCGTCTTTGGTCAGCTCCACATACTCATACTTTTCATAATGGACCAGCCCCCGGCTGTTCAGGGTTTTGAGCATACTTGAAACGGTAGGCATTTTTACGTCCATCCGTTTGGCGATATCTTTGACGCGGATCACCTTTTTTTCCTGGTCGATTTCGAATATCGCCTCCAGATAATCTTCCATAGCAGATGTTAAAGGTTTATCCACTGCTTTTTCCTTTTTGGGGTTTGCCATTTCGAAATCTCTTTTGTTAGAACACATAAATATTTTTTTATTTCCCTACTTATTTGAAGGCTCACCGATTGTCAAGCATTTATTTGATTTCAGGATGAATCGACAAACGGAACGTCTGCTGTCAAGAGGTCCGAACTTGCCATTTTCAAGTCGTTCGTATCGATTCACAATCCGCTCACAGGCCCGGCGGGACGACCGAGCCGGCGGAGATGACGACAGACCTGCTGGCTGCAGCGTCGCAGTGGATTAAATACCGGGCGGGTTCATCTGCAGATCACCGGCGGCGATGCGACTCACCCCTTCTCAGCTTCCGGAATATTCCGCCGGTGAGGATCGACTTGTGGATGGTCCGCAGACCGGGCCAGTTCGCTCTGCATCGCCTCATCGGTGAAATGCTCCAGCTGGTGGGCCGGAAAGTGGGCTTCATTCGCGTCGATGCCGAGCCTGTGAAAGAGGTAGGACTCCCACAACCGGTGGGACCGGATCAGGCCCCGGCCTTCGGACAGTCCCCGCGGGGTGGCTTCGATTGCGGCGCCGGACCCGCGGACCCAGCCTCTGCGCCGCAGGTCCCAAAGTGCGAGCCGAACCCGACCTGTGGACCGCATCGCGCGGGCCAGGTCCGCCGCGGTCACCGGCCGGGCGTCTTCCGGGGCCAGTTCGTCATACCGGTATAGAAATCCCAGGATATCGTCCCGGGTGATCTTCAATGTCAGGAGGGCCTGGCTGATGAAGCGGCTCAGGAGGCCGTACCGGGGCGCCAGCAGAAACACGGCCAGAAACAGGAAGCCGGCGGCCACCGCCATCATGCCGGCGGTGCTGGTGTCCCGAAATCCGAACCAGGTGGGCACGGTGATGGCCCCGATGTGGCCGAGAAGGGCACAGAGGGCGGCGATGATCTGGCTCAGGACCAGCAGTTTCCAGAGCCGGTCGGTCAAAAGATAGGCCGCGGCCCCGGGCACGATCAGCATGGCGATGACCAGAATGGAACCGACGCTCTCAAAAGCCGCCACCACGGTGGCCGCCACCAGGGTCATCAGGGCATAGTGCATGGTTTCGGCATGAATCCCCATACTGGTGGCCAGGGCCGGATCAAAGGCGGTGACCCGAAGCTCTTTGAAAAAGAGGAGGACGAAGAGGATGTTGACCAGAAGCATGGCGCCGTTGGTGAGGGCGGCTCGGGGAATTTCCTGGCCGAAGATCCGGTGCACCTCCAGCGGGGTCAGTTCGATCGCGCCGTAAAGCACACAGTTGGGATCGAGGTCCACATGGTCGGCGGCCTGCCGGATCAGGATCAGCCCCAGAGCGAAAAAGGCGGTGAAGATCACCCCCATGGAGGCCCCCCGATCCAGTCCGCTCAACCGGTGGATCCCCTGCACCAGATAAGCAGTGAGCACGCCGATGGCGGTGGCGCCGATCAACATGGGCAGGCTCTCCCGGCTGCCGGTGATGAGAAAGGCAATGGCCAGGCCGGGAAGCACGGTGTGGCTGATGGCATCGCCCATCATGGACATGCGCCGCAGGACCAGATAACAACCGGGCAGGGCGCAAGCCATGGCGCTCAGGGCGCCGGTGACGACGATCCAGGTGTCGATGAAGGTCCACTCCATATCAAAGCCCTCCTTTTGGCGCTTCCAACCGGTGGGGGCTGGCCGGAAGCCCGGCTTTCGAATACTCTGGAAGCAGGGTTTCCAGTTCCCGGATCATCTCCGGTTCCAGCACATGCTCGATCTTGTCGGCCCCCATGTCGACCTGGGCGGCGGCCACATCGGCATGGGCGATCAGGTAGGCTTCCCAGAGCCGGTGCTTTCGCACCACTTCGGCGGCGGTCCGGGCGCCGGATTCGGTCAGCCGGTGCCGCTCTCGGGAATCCGAGCGAACCAGTCCTTCGGATGCGAGTTTGGCGAGGGTCCGGCGCAGCCGCTTCGGGGACCAGGATCGGTCGACCAGCAGGGTCTCGAAGGTATGATTCCGCGGTTCGGGGAGGCCGGTCGTCGGCCGGGAACTTCTTTCATCCCTCTCGAAGAGGGTCCTCAGCAGGTTTTCCCGGGCGATTCGGCCCGCCAAGCGGCGCCGTTCGGCGGTGATACGGACCAGTCCCCGATCGGTACCGAGAAAAAGGCTCAGGACAAATACGGCGGCGGCCGTCAAAACGATCACCGCCCCGGCCGGCAGGTTGGCCATGAGCGCGCTGACCGCCGAGCCGAAAAGCCCGCTCAAGGCACCGAACAGGCCGGACAGCCAGAGCATTACCGACAGTCGCCGGGTCCAGAACCTTGCCGCGGAGGGGGGAATGATCAACAGGGCCACCACCAGGATCAACCCCACCGCCTGAAGGCCGATCACCGTCACCACCACCACCAGGGTCATGAGCAGCAGATCGAGCCATCCCACCGGCCAGCCCTGGGTGGCGGCGTAATCGGCATCGAAGCAGAGCAGACCGAACTCCTTGAAAAAGGCGAGACAAAAGAGGGCGGCCCCCAAAGCGGTCAACGCGATCAGCAGGGCGTCGAAAAAGAGCATGGAGGCGGTCTTGCCGTAAATGAATGAATTCAGGCCGGCGGCGTTTCCGGTTTCCATCCGGGTGGCGATGCCCATCAGCGCGATGCCGAGTCCGAAAAAGACGCTGAGGGAGATCCCTAAGGCGGCATCGTCCTTGAGCCGGGACCACCGCCGGATCGCCATCACCGACAGCGTGCCCAATACCGAAAAGACGGCCGCGCCGGCGATCAGGCCGAGAAGCGATTTGCCTTCGCCGCCGATTGCGGTCATGAGCATGAAGGCCAGGGCGATGCCGGGCAGGGTGGCGTGGCTCAGGGCGTCGGACAGCAGGGCCCGCTTGCGCAGCAGCAGAAAGGTGCCCACCAGTCCGGCGGCCAGCCCCAGCAGGGTGGTGCCGACCACCACCACCCGGGTGTTGTAGTCCTGAAGGATCAACACCCGAAACAGCTCGGCCCAGGTGGGCCACTCCAGTGTACTTTCGGCCAGGCTTCCGGCGGCCCGGGAGGAGGCAGGCGCTATCAGCAGCCCGATTGCAGCGGCCGCCGCCCAGGTCCGGACCCGAATCACGACCCCCTCCTTTCTTCCCCTTTGGGCAACCGGGGATCGCAGGCAAAGGCATGAAAGGCGTCGGAGAGCAGGGTGAGCTTACCCCCGTAGGTTTTTTTCAGGTTATCTTCGGTGAAGACCTCGTTCACGGGGCCGGCGGCCACCAGGCGCATATTGAGCAGTGCCACATGGTCGAAGTAGTCGGGGACGGTCTGAAGGTCGTGGTGAACCACCACGCAGGTCTTTCCTTCTTCTTTGAGCGCCTTGAGCAGGGTCACGATCGCCCGCTCGGTGGCCACGTCGACCCCCGTGAAAGGCTCGTCCATCAGATAAATCCGGGCGTCCTGAACCAGGGCCCGGGCCAGAAAGACCCGCTGCTGCTGTCCGCCCGAGAGCTGGTTGATCTGGCGGTCAGCGAAATCGGCCATCCCGACCTCAGCGAGGGCTTCCAGGGCCGTGTCCCGGTGCTTTCGCATCACCGGGCGGAACCAGCCGATCTTCCGGTAGAGCCCCATCGCCACCACATCCAGGGCGTTCACCGGAAAATCCCAGTCCACGCTCTCCCGCTGGGGCACGTAGCCCACCAGGTGGCGCTGGCGGCGATACGGACTGCCGTAGATCCGGATTCGGCCGGAGGCGCTGGGAACCAGGCCCAGCACCGCCTTGATCAGGGTGCTTTTCCCGGCGCCGTTGGGACCCACCACCGCCATCAGCCGCCCCTCGGGGATGGCCAGGTCGATGTCCCACAGGACCGGTTTCCGGTGGTAGGCCACGGTGAGGTCGTGAATCCAGAGTGGGGATTCCGCCGGCGGGGTGGCGGTGATGTCCTCTTCTGGAAACAGGGGTCCTTTGGCTGCAGCTCTGTTTTGCATGGTCGGTTTCCTTTCCGGTTGCGGTATGGGTGGATTAGTGAGCGCCGAAGAGCTTGCCCTGCATCCCTTTGTCGGGCGGGTTCCCGCCCAGGGCCCGGGCGATGGTGGTGGCGTTGTGGTCGATCATGCCGATATAGGTACCCTCATAGGTGCCGGCTTTGCCCATGGCGTCGGAGAAGAGCTCGCCGCCGATTTCGACAGAATGACCCCGGGATGCAGCCCCTTCCACCAGGGCCCGCATGTTCTTGTCCGAGACGCTGGTTTCCACAAAGACCGCCGGAATCTTTCGTTCCACCAGGATTCCGACGATCCGGTTGATGTCTTTGAGGCCGGCCTCCGATTCCGTGGAGATGCCCTGAATCCCGAGCACTTCGATGCCGTAGGCCCGTCCGAGATACCGGAAGGCGTCGTGGGCGGTCACCATGACCTGCTGATCCTCGGGAATGGCGCCGATCACCTTTTCGGCATAGGCATTCAGCTGCGCCAGTTCAGCCCGATAAGCTGCCGCATTTTTTTTATAAAATGATGCATGGGCCGGATCGAATTCTGCCAGGGTTCCGGACACCACTTCCACCGCCTTCATCCATCCCTGCACATCCATCCATACATGGGGATCGGGGTGTCCGGTGGCTTCATCCTGAAGCAGATACTCTTCTTCAATCCGTTCGGTCACCGCATAGACCGGGCGGCTTCTGGACACCTTCTTCAGGACATCGGTCATCTGGCCTTCCAGCAGCAGACCGGCATAAAAGACGATGTCGGCCTTCAGGAGCGCGGCGACATCGCCTCGGGTGGGATTGTAAGCGTGGGGATCGACACCGGCGCCGATGATATGTTCCACGTCGGCTTTTTCCCCGGCCACGTTCTGAACGATGTCGGCCACCATCCCCACGGTGGCCACGGCCCGGTAGGGGTAGGATCCCTCATAAGCCGCATCGGCCGGGGAAGAGAAAAGACAAAAGAAACCCAGCAGGGTGAGCAGGAAAAAACCGGCAATTGGAAACTGAAAGGCTCGCCTGCGTGGCGCTTCTGCGCAGATGGTCATGGCTGTCCTCCTTTTTTGGAACTAATTGGCATGGGCTGGGAAAAAACCATTCTCATAAATAACTTCTGTTCTAAGCATCAAAATAGGCACGCGTTGAATTTTGGCAAGCCAAAATTAATGTTTTGAATAACCGAAAAAAACTGCAGGACCGGAACCTGTCAGCCGCCCGGACCCTTTTCAACCAGGATACGATCCGCCGTGTCGAGGCTGATGGACCGGTCGGGTCCGGCAGGGTCCAGGCGCAGGGTCAGCGGGCCGTCCAGGGGGGCTTTTTCTAAGACAACGACCGTTTGGCCGATGCGGATGCCGATCCTTTCCAGATACCGGAGTAGTTCGGGGGCCGGCTCCTGAATGCGCGCAATGCGCAGCGGCCGATGGATCGGGGCGGAAGCAAGGGATATGCGCAGTTCCGGGAGGGCGGTTTCGCCCTTTCGGGGGATGGGCTCCCCGTGCGGATCGTATCGGGGGTGCTTCAGGTAGACGTCGATGGCGTCGGTCAACCGTTCGGAGAGGGGTGGACCGGATATCATCTCATAAAAAGGATTTGTCTTGATTATTTTGTGCGCTTCGGTAATCTAAGGCCATGGAGTGCAGCCAAAAAGGAACCCAAACATGAACCCTTTCAAACCGTCCCAAACAATCAGCGTCACCCCCACCGAAGCGATTCTCGAGAGCATCTCGGACGGGGTCTTTACGGTGGACCTCAATTGGCGCATCACCAGCTTCAACCGGGCTGCGGAGACGATTACCGGTATTCCCAGGGAAGAGGCCATCGGGCGGCTGTGCTCCGAGGTCTTTCGGTCCAATATGTGCGAAACCGACTGCGCCCTCTGCCATACCCTGGACGACGGGCGGCCGGTGATCGACAAAGCCGGGTACATCATCGATGCCGAGGGGCGCCGCATTCCCATCAGCGTTTCCACGGCTGTGCTTCGGGATGAGTGCGGCGAGGTGATCGGAGCCGCCGAAACATTTCGCGACTTGAGCGAAGTGGAGGAGCTGCGAAAAGAGCTGGAGGGGCGTTTTCAGGTAGGGGATCTGGTGAGCCGCAGCGCGGCCATGCGGGAGATTTTCGATGTGCTGCCGTCCATCGCCGCCAGCGAAAGCACCCTTCTGATTCAGGGCGAAACCGGCACCGGTAAGGAGCTTCTGGCCCGGGCGGTCCATGACCTGGGACCCCGCCGGAAAAAGCCGTTTGTGGCAGTCAATTGCGGAGCACTCCCCGATACCCTTCTGGAGAGCGAGCTTTTCGGATACCGGGCCGGCGCCTTTACGGGGGCGAATCGCGACAAACCGGGCCGTTTCGCCTTGGCCGAAGACGGCACCCTGTTTCTGGATGAGATCGGCGAGGTCACGCCGGCCCTTCAGGTTCGGCTGCTTCGAGTGCTTCAGGAGCGGGTCTATGAACCCCTGGGAGCATTGAAACCGGAGCCTGCGAATGTCCGCATCATCGCCGCCACCAACCGCGATCTGGCGGACCGGGTCCGCACCGGCGAATTCCGCCAGGATCTTTATTACCGGATTCATGTCATCCGGCTGGATCTGCCGCCCCTTCGCCGTCGAAAGGAAGACATTCCGCTGCTGGCCGAACACTTCATCGCCCGGTTCAACCGCCTGCAGTCCAAATCGGTCACCGGACTGCGGGCCGATGTGATGGGGCTGTTGATGGCCCACGACTGGCCCGGTAATGTTCGGGAACTGGAGAATGTCATCGAACGCGCCTTTGTGCTGTGTGAACGCGGCCCCATCGGCGCGGCCCACCTGCCGGAGGAACTCAACCCCCGGCGGACGCCGTCCCCCGATTCGGGGGTGGAGATGGCCGAGGCTCGAAAACTGGTGGAGGCCCAGCTCATTCGGGAGGCGTTGGAACGGAATCGCTTCAACCGGCTCGCCGCGGCCCGGGAATTGGGCATCCACAAATCCACCCTGTTCCGAAAAATCAAGGCCCTGGGGATTACCCTCCCGGCTGAAAAGAGTCGGTCTTGATCGTCGGTTGGGGAAAAGTGTTGTCTTTCAGGGGGGAAAGGATTTAATGAGGAATGATAGGGGATGGGAGATAGATGACGGAGGCCCGATGGCGGGTATGTTGCGGGATGCGGCGATAAGGGCATTGATCATCTGATGGGGGGGCGTTTCGTTGCGGGGACTGAAATCGGTCTTGATCTGGATGGTGTTGGTGTATGCCGCATATTGCGCGGTGCTGTTTTTCATGCAGCGGCGGATGCTCTTTCCCCGGGATTTGATCACCGAACCCGCAAAGGCGCTCCTGAATGTCCCGGGCATGGAGCGGATCTGGGTGGAAACCGGATCCGGGCGGGTCGAAGCCTGGTACCTGCATCCGGCCCCGGGCACTCTTTCCGGTCCGGCGCCGGTGGTCATCTACGGGCACGGCAACGCCGAGATCATCGACTACTGGCCGGATGAATTCCGGTGGTTCACCAACATGGGAATGGGGCTTCTGCTGGTGGAATTTCCCGGATACGGGCGTTCCACCGGAATCCCGTCCGAGGAGAGTATCACCGAGGCATTTGTGGCCGCCTATGACCGACTGGTGTCCCGCCCGGATGTGGATGCTTCCAGAATTCTGTTGTTCGGGCGATCCCTCGGGGCCGGTGCGGTGTGTCAACTGGCGGCCCGGCGACCGTCACGGGCCATGGTGCTTCTGTCCGCCTTCACCAGTACCCGGGCATTTGCGCCCCGGTATCTGATTCCGCCCTTTCTGGTGCGAGATCCCTTTGACAATCTGGCCGTGATTCAAGAGTATGAACGGCCGGTTCTGGTGATCCATGGCCGGCGGGACCCCATCATCCCCTTTTCTCATGCCGAAAAACTGGCCAAAGCCGGAGACCGGGTCCGCCTGATCGCCTATGACTGCGGCCACAACGACTGCCCGCCGGATTGGACCCGCTTTTGGCGGGATATTCAAACCTTTATTGAAGATGCGGGAATCGTCTTCCCTTCGAAACAACCCCCGAGACCGCCTCATTGAGAAGCTGAGGATCTCTATCATCGTTTCGGCCAAGCCGAATAATAGGCAGGCCACCCCAGGATATTTCTCCGGGCCGGGAAGCTGTTTGAGCGAAGGGAGTTCTTGCCGGGCCGGAGAAATATCCTGGGGTGGCCGAAACGGCGATCATGGCCAAGCGGAGCGTGACATTCCTTAGTCGTTTTTCAGAGAGCCCTGACCCGTCGCTTCCAGAACGCTCTGCCAGAGCCTTCCATTGGGGGTGACCTGTTTGCGTTTGCCCGAGGAGGCTTCCAGGGGCACGTGGACAAAATGGTTGTTCCAGTGGCCGACCAGCATCTTGGTCTTTCCGGCCATGGCGGCATGAACCGCGTCCCGGCCTAAAAAGCTGCAAAAGACGTGATCATTGGAATTGGCCGGCAGGCTGCGAATGATATAACTGGGATCGATGTATTTGAGGGAAAATTCCATATTCTTTTCCCGAAAATACTCCGAGATTCGTTCCTTCAGAAAAAGTCCAATGTCGTGGAGCTTGACATTTCCGGAAGGATCTCGTTTTTCGGTCGCCGAAACGAAAAAGTGTTGCCCGGCCCCTTCCGCCACCACGATGACCGCATGTCCACGATGTTCCAGTCGTTTTCGCAGGGTCTCCAGAAGCCCGTTGGGGCCGTCCATGTCGAAATCCACCTCGGGAATCAAGACGAAATTGACGTCCTGCTGGGCCAGGGTGGCGGTAGCGGCAATGAACCCGGAATACCGTCCCATGAGCTTGATCAGACCGATCCCGTGGGGATAGCCTTCGGCCTCGTTGTGAGCTGCCCGAATCGCCTGGGTGGCCACATCCACGGCAGTATCGAAACCGAAAGACCGGGAGACCATGTAGATGTCGTTGTCGATGGTCTTGGGAATGCCGATGACGCTGATCTTGAGCCCACGTTCCAGAATCGCGTCGGCGATCTTTTTGGCGGCCTTGAGGGTGCCGTCCCCGCCGATCATGAACAGGATGCCGATATTCATCCGCTCCAGACAATCGACGATTTCATCGATGTTCTGGGGACCTCGGGAGGATCCGAGAAATGATCCGCCTTTACGAATGATATTGCCCACCACATCCGGGGAAAGGTCGATCACATCGTGTCCGTATTCAGGAATAAATCCCTGAAGTCCGTACCGAATGCCGTAGATGTGGCGCACCCCGTAGCCGTAATAGAGTTCCAGAACCGTGGCCCGAATGATGCCGTTGAGGCCGGGGCAGAGCCCGCCGCAGGTCACCAGGGCGCATTTCAGCTTGCTGGGATCGAAAAAAATCTTGGACCGGGGGCCGGCCTTTTCAAAAGAAGGGGGTTCCTTCCCCACCTGGATCATTTCCTTGAGTTTTTCCGGGTCGGCCTCGACCGTCACCCGTTCTCCGTTGGAGACGAAACTGCGTTGGCAATCCTTCTGCCAGTTCTGGATCGGTGTGGGGATTCGGGCTTCGCCGAGCCGGGGAATGGTGGTGTCTATGTCATCGAAAGCCATGGCTGATACCTCGATCTATAGGGTCAATTCGATCATCCAGGGGCAAGCCGGGGCTTTCCCCTGAATGGTCATTGTAAGATTCGGCGAAGGGAATTTTTCAGTTGCCGTTGAATTTGAATTCCCCTTTGCCCAGAATATCGTGAAGATGGAGAATGCCGATTACTTTCATATCCGAATCCACGATGGGAAGAACGGTGATTTCAAAGGCCTCCATCATGTTTAGGACGTCGTAGGCCGGGGTGTTCGGTCCCACCGATTTGGGGTTTTGAATCATGGTTTCCCGAACCGAGAGGTCGTAGATCGGCTGCCGTTGGACCAGAAGCCGGCGAAGATCGCCGTCGGTCAGAATGCCGGTCAGGGTCCGGGCTTGATCCACGATCAGAACCACCCCGATGCCGGCCTGATCGATGGCCGACAGGGCTTCCCCCATTTCGGCATTTTCGAAGACCATCGGGATGGCCTCGTCCACCAGCATAAGATCCCGAACCTGTTTGGAAAGCCGTTTTCCCAATGCGCCGCCCGGATGAAACCGCTTGAAATCAACCGATTTGAAATGTTTCTTATGGATCAGCACCACGGCCAGGGCATCGCCCATGGCCAGGAGCGCCGTGGTGCTGGTGGTCGGGGCCAGGCCCATGGGGCAGGCCTCCCGCTCGACCCCCACGTCGATGACGATGTCGCTGTTGCAGGCCAGAGTCGAGCGGGGATTGCCGGTAAAGGCGATCACCGTACATCCCATGCTGCGGATGGACGGAATCAGGATGTTCAATTCTTCGGTTTCGCCGCTGTTGGACAGGGCCAGCACCACGTCTTCGGGGCCGACCATTCCCAGATCCCCGTGCATGGCCTCCACCGGGTGAAGAAACAAAGATCGGGTGCCGGTGCTGTTGAAGGTGGCCACGAACTTACGGCCGATGATGCCCGATTTGCCGATACCGGCCACAATCAGGCGACCGGAGGCCCCGCAGATCACCTCCACCATACGGGCGAAGTTGTCGTCGATTCGGTCCATTAATTGCAAGACCCCTTCGGCCTCGGATTTCAAGACCTCCCGGGCCTGGCGAATCACCAATTCCGACTGCGTTTCCGTTGGGATATTCATCAGCGAATTCCTACCAGGTTTCCATGTCGGATCTTTTTTCAAACGAGGCGATCAGCGCCTGGACCGAGTCTTCCAGCTTGGGCCGAATCACCTCCATGTCGGAGGCCAACAGCGGATCGATGCCGAACCCGCCCATCAGGCGCAGGTCTTTGAAAGTGGTCCGAATTTTATCGTCCTTGGTCTCCACGACCACGGTAAACCGAAGTTCGAATCGATCCGTCCCCCCGAACTTCGCAGCCCGTTCATGGGGAATGCTGGTTTTGCCCACAATAACCCCTTGATCTCGGTTGGCATACTGGATCACGTCCAGATCCGCAGAGAAGCTTTTGGCGACCCAGACTTTTCCGCCGTTGAAAAGTTCCTCCTTTGTAAAGCCGGGGACATCGGACACTTCTTGAACAAAGAGATCTTCCGGAGGCGCATACTCCGGCGGAGGCCCGGCGCATCCGGAGATCACCCAGACCAGGATTCCCAGGTAACATAGGTATCTTTTCATCATTCGCAACTCGGCAGAAGGTAAAGGTCGTTCCGGTGTCGGTGAACAATCGAATCGACGATACCCGACCTGCTCAGGACGGACCGGAAGACCGGCGGCCGTCGCAGGAATGTTCCCCGCACCGGTGACAGGAATACCGGTCGGTCTGATCGGGAGCGTCGGGACTTCGACGATACAGGAAATGGAAAGCTGTGACCGCCAGGATCAGCAAGAGGATGGCCAACAGCAGGGTGTAAAGCATCCGGCGTGTCCTATTCGACCTCTTCCTGAATGATCTGGTCCAGAGCGGTTCGGGCCGTCGGATAGGCAAATCGGAATCCGTATCCCATCAGCTTTTCCGGAACCGCCCGGGTGCTGGCCAGGAGGGTATCCCCCAGCTCACCCATCACCATTCGAATCATAAATCCGGGTGCGGGCATAAAGGCCGGCCGGTGAAGGCGATTGGCCAGGATACGGGTGAATTCCTTGTTCCGGACCGGATCGGGAGCGGTAAGATTAAAAGGCCCGGTGACCGCCTCGTTTTCAAGAGCAAATTCGATGGCCGCGGTGATATCCTCTATGTGAATCCAGGGGAACCACTGGCTTCCGTCCGCCAGGGGACCGCCTAAACCCAGCTTGAAAATCGGAAGCATCTGTTTCATGGCCCCGCCGCCTTTTCCAAGGACGATACCGAACCGGGGAATGGCCACCCGGGCGCCTTTCTCATTGGCCTTTTCTGCTTCCGCCTCCCAGTCTTTGCCCAGATCGGCCAGAAAATCATCCCCGGGTGGTCCATCCTCGGTGAGGATTTCGTCTCCTCTGCTGCCGTAATACCCCACAGCCGAGGTAGAGACCAGCACATAGTCTCGATCCTCGGGAAGCGCCTCCACCAGGTTTCGGGTGGTGAGAATTCGGCTGTCGTACATCTTCTGCTTGTAGGATTCGGTCCAGTAATTGAAAATCGACCGGCCCGCCAGGTTGACCGCCGCATCGGTCTTGGCGGCCACCTCCTGCCAGGGACCCGGTTGGGTGTTGTCGCAGGAGAGGTAGTGAAACGCCTCATGATGGACCCGGTCTTGATCGGGACGGGTGCCGGTGGCGATAACGGTATGGCCCTTGTTCAAAAGCCGTTTGGAGAGGTGGGTACCGACGAAGCCGGTGCCCCCCGTGATGAAGATTTTCATGGGGTTCTCCTTGATCGCCCGCTTCTCACCCGATGTTGAACTTCCCCGATTCGATATGGGGAACATCTTCCACATCCAGGGCGTGGACGATATCTTTGTACAGCCGGGCCTTCATCTCTTGAAGCACCGCTCTTTTCTTGGTAAGAGGGCCGGCAAAGGCGAGGGCTTCTTCCATCAGGGTATCCAGGTGACAGGTCCGGGTGACGATGTGATGTTTTTCGCACGCTTCGGCGGTGAGTCGGGCGCCGGTATGGTGCATCTCTTCGAGTTTGTACATGGGGATCGCTTTTTTCAGCAGGGCCAGCATGCCCGGCAGAAAGGGGATGCCGAGATCAACCTCCGGAAAACAGAAGTAACCCCGATCCGAACGCATAAACCGAAAATCAAAGGCGCAGGACCATATGGCCCCTCCTGCGAAGGCGTGTCCGGTAATCGCCGCCACCGTAATCATCGGATAGGTGAGGGTGCGTTTAAACAGTCGGTTCATTAGAAAAAAAAAATTCTTTGCTGCGGGGGTATCCCCTTTCTGAATCACTGGAATCAACCAATCCAGATCGATGCCGTTGGAAAAGATTTTTTCATGGGCCGACCGAACCACCAATGTAGATGCCTCGGTGTTCTCTTCTATTTCATTGAGTATATCCAGAAAGGCATGGATGAATTCGGGATTAAACCGGTTTTCCCCGTCATTCAGGGTCACGATCACAGTCGATTCAGTCAGTTCATAAGTGACCTGCGGCATTCCGTCTCCTCCGTTCCAAAATAATACAACCAATCGGTCATGGGTTCCCGAGTAACCGTCCCCTAGCACGCTCCTGGAAAACAGTCAACCGCTAAGCGGTGTTGCTGAAAAAACAGGGATCGCCGAATTCGATAAAAAAAAGGGCTACACAGTGCATGTGCAGCCCTTTGGTAGACGATCGCGATTCGGACTGTATTTTTATGAACAGCTCGTATTCCCGGTTCCGCAGGAGGAGCATGCCGCCTGCCGGCTGAAATCGATGCCGCAGGTAAGCTTGTATCCGATTCCCTGAAAATCGACCGAAATGGGCTGGGCCTTTTCCAGAAAATCTTCATCGATCAGATAGGTAAAACCATCGATATCAAATTTTTCGTCATTGTCTCTCGGCTCATCCAGAGCCATCGCAAGGGATGGGCCCCCTCACCCGCCTTCGTTTAAAAAGATTCGAATCGGGCTTCTGTCTCGGCCCTTGAAGTACTCCTCCAGCTGCTCGGTCGCGCTCGGAGTGACTTCGAGCCGGTCATGGTTTGCGTCAGTCATCTAATGTACCTCCTTACATGGATTCATTCGTAATCAGAATTAATCTATTCACGGGAATCAGGTTTGTCAATTCCGTTATTCACTGTCCAGGCCGAATGCCAAATGCAGGGCCCGCACCGCCAACTCGGCATACTTGTCGGTGATGATGCAGGAGATGCGGATTTCAGAGGTCGAAATCATGCGAATGTTGATCCCTTCGGCGGCCAGGGTGGAAAACATTTTGGCGGCCACGCCCGAGTGGCTTTTCATGCCGACCCCGACCACCGACACCTTGGCGATGGTATCATCCCCCCTTACATCCTGAGCCCCGATTTCCCGGGCAACCTTGCGTTCGATCTCCATGGCCCGCTTGTAATCGGTTTTGGGCACGGTGAATGCCAGGTCGTTGGTATCCCCGGTGGGGGAGGATTGAACGATCATGTCCACATTGATGCCCGCCTCGGCGATCGGGGTCAGGATCTTGGCCGCGATTCCCGGCTGATCCGGAACCCCTTTGACGGCGATTCGGGCTTCGTTTTTGCTGCTGGTCACGCCCGATACTACCAGACGTTCCATATCGGCTTCTTCGTTGACGACCATGGTTCCCTCCTCTTCGGTAAACGACGAACGCACATGCAGGGGCACATTGTATTTTTTGGCGAACTCCACCGACCGGATCTGGAGCACCTTGGCCCCTAAACTGGCCATCTCCAGCATCTCTTCGAAGGAGACCTTTTTCATCTTTCGGGCCTTGGGGCAGATATTCGGGTCGGCGGTATAGATGCCGTCCACATCGGTGTAGATTTCGCACACATCCGCCTTGAGGGCGGTGGCGATGGCCACGGCCGAGGTGTCCGATCCGCCCCGTCCCAGGGTGGTGATGTTGCCGTTGAGGTCGCACCCCTGAAACCCGGCCACCACCACGATATTGCCCGCATCCACCAGGAGCCGGATGCGATCCGCCCCGATGTCGAGAATTCGGGCCCGGCCGTAATCGCAGTCGGTCAGGACCTCGGCCTGATAACCCAGCAAGGACTCGGCCCGGTAGTTCATGGATATCAAGGTCATGGCCAGGAGCGCGGCCGTGGTCTGCTCTCCGGTGGCCAGGAGCACGTCCAGTTCCCGCCGGGCCGGGTCGTCGGTCACCTGATGGGCCATTCGAATCAGGTTGTCGGTCACCCCGGACATGGCCGACAGAATCACCACCACCGCGTTTCCGTCTTCGTGGGCTTTGGCGACTCGTTTGGCCACGTTTTTAATACGATCGATATCGGCGACGGAAGTGCCGCCGTATTTTTGTACGATTACACCCATGGTTTCTCCTTGGCGATTTTTTCGGCCTCCCTTATCAAATTCCCCGCCGCAAGTCCAGATGCAACCAGCCGTACCCGGCGAACCGTCTCGTCTTGAATCTCAAACCGAACCGTGATTCCCTCGTCGCGATCCGTCGAATGGAGCCGTTCGGCCCATTCCACGGCGGCTACCGCGTTCTCTTCCGGAAGATCAAAAAGCCCGATGTCCTCGAAATCGACCGTATCTTCCAGACGATAGAGGTCGATATGGTAAAGGGGGAGACGGCCCGGGTATTCATTGACCAGGGTAAACGTGGGGCTGGTGACATAATACTCGGAAGGCACCTCAAGTCCGCGGGCCAACCCCTGGACAAAGGCGGTCTTGCCGCTGCCCAGATCCCCCATCAGATAGAGCATTATGCCGTGGTGCAAACAGCTGCCGACGGTTCGGCCCAGTTCACGGGTCTCCTTCGGGGAGCGGGTGGTCGCCACCAGAGTCGGAACCTCCATATCTCAGTCCTGAGAAGCCCCCGTAATCAGGGCCAGGAGTTCGTTGCTTTTTCTTTCCATGCTCGCCGCTTCGACCGTGTCCTGTTCGTGGTCAAAGCCGAACAGATGGAGAATGCCGTGGACCAAAAGCTGATCGAACCGCTCCGCCATGGAAATTCCGGCGGCCTCTCCTTCCCGTCGGGCGGTGTCCGTGGAGATGACCACATCCCCCAGCAGGTAGGGGGTCAGCTCCTTGAACTCGCCTTCCCGCATGGGAAAGGCGATGACGTTGGTGGGGCCTTCCCGGTTCAGGTAGGTACGGTTGTACTCTGCGATTTCGGCGTCGTCCACGATCAGGACCGACAGCTCTCCGTCAGGAGACCCCAAGGCGTCTAATAGTCGCTGGGCTGTTTTTCGGACCTTCTCCGGGGAAATTGTCCGGGTTTTTCGGTTGTCGGTGATCAGAACCGCCATGTTTTTCTTTTTCCTTTGTCTGCCGGCGTTTGGATTGACCTTCCTCCGGGTATTCGACCCGGTGGTGGTGAATGGCATTCAGGATCTTGATGAAGCTGGCCTCGATCTTGTGAAGGTCCCTCAAGGTCAAGTCGCAGTGGTCCAGTTGGCCATCCGCGGTTATTTTTTCAATCAGGTTTCCGACCAGTCCTTTGATTCGAGAAGGGGTCGGGTTTTCCAAGGTGCGGGAGGCGGCCTCGGCCACATCGGCCATCATCACCAGACCGACGACCCGGGTCTGAGGCTTGGGCCCCGGATACCGAAAGTTTTCCAGGTTGACGGCATCTTCTCCCTTGAGTTTTTTGGCTTTTTCAAAGAAATATTTGATGATGCTGGTCCCGTGGTGCTGGCGGATGGTATCGGAGATCTCCCCGCCCAGTTTATGCTTTTTAGCGATTTCCACCCCCTCTTTGACGTGCGAGATCAGAATCAGGCTCGACATAGAGGGGGCCAGCCGGTCATGGCGGTTTTCACAATGGCTCTGGTTTTCAATGTAGTAAAGCGGCTTTTTGATTTTGCCGATGTCGTGGTAATAGCCGCAGACTTTGGCCAAAAGCGGATTGGCCCCGATCTCTGCGGCGGCGGCCTCCACCATAGAGCCCACCACAATGCTGTGGTGATAGGTCCCCGGTGCTTCCATCATCAACCGTCGTAGAATCGGCCGCTCCAGATTGGCCAGTTCCAGCAGAGTGATGTCGGTGGTATAGGCGAAGAGCATCTCCAGCAGGGGCACGATCCCGGCGGTGAGAATCCCCGCTCCGACGCCTCCCAGGAAACCGAGAAAGCCGTCCCATGCTAACTTGAGGCCGGAGAGCTCTCCGAGATAGACATCGGTGGCCATGGCCAATAGTATATTCAGCAGCCCCAGTTTCAGCCCCGCGATGGCGAAAACCTTTCGCTCTCGGCAGTTTTGCATCCAGTAGGCGCCCATGACGCTGTTGAGGAGAAAATAGAGGAAAATTTCAAACCGGCTTTGGAACATGACCGCGGTGCAGGCGGCCATCACCACCGAAAAGGGCACGGCCACGGAAAAGCCCATGAAGAGGCAGACGGTCATGGCGGAAGCCGCCAGGGGGATCCCGTAAAAGATGGAGGCCTCGGAGGCGGCAAACGGAGTGGAGCGGATCAGAGGTTCGTAGATGGTCTGGAAGATCTTCGGGACGAAAAAGAAAAAGACCAGCAGAATCACCACAAAGAGCAGGTCCTTGTTGGTTTGGAATACCTTCCGCTCCGGTTTCCGGGTGTTGAGGAAATAGGTTGTGAGCATCAAGCTGAGAATAAGCATCAGGGCGCCGACGGTCCTGGCATAATGTTTTTCCAGCCGATTCTGCTGGTGCAGGGCCTTCAGCTTTAAGAGCTGAACCTCGGTCACCCGTTCCCCTTCCCGGAGCAGCATTTCCCCGGCCTTGATTCGGTAGAGGATCGGTTTCACATCCGCCGCCGCGGCCAGTTTCCGCTCCTCGGTCTCGTTCCGGTTGAGGGTGATATTGGGTTGAAGCAGCCGCTGGGAATAGTCTACGATCAGATTGAAAAGCGTGTAATTGATGTTCTTAAGGTCTGTCTGGGCCGCGGACCGGACGGTGGTTTTGGCCTGGTCGAGGCCGTAAAATATTCCCGGGTTCCGGATGATCCGCTCGGCCTTGGTGCCCACCGATCTCAGGAGGATGCCGCGATCCGATTCCCGCATCAGCACTTCTTTATTGGACACGATGCCGGTGCTCAGAAATTTTTCAAGAATGGAGACGATCCGTTCGGCGATCTGTTCGGAAAAGCCTTCCCGCATCAGCACCCGGTAAGCCCCCTCACTGACTGAAATCCCCAGTTCCCTTTCGAATCCTTCTTTGGCGGCCCAGATCCGTTCCGATACAGAGACATCGTTGGCCATCGAAATTTCCGAACCCCGGTTCTCTTCCAGGACGGATCCCTGATCCGAGAGGGGTTCCGTCGCCGCCTCCCGAACCGCGGAAAAGGCGTTTCGGACGTTTCGGCTGATCCGGTCCAGAAGAAGGGTGTTGTGATCGTAGACGGTCAAGACGCTGTCGGCCGCTTCCTTCCGGTTTCGCTCGGTGGCGATTCGGTCCTCGATCAGAAAATCCTTCGGCGTCTTGATATCCCGTTTGGCCACGTCCCCCAACTGGTACGACGGAGTGGTAATGATAATGCCGGGATAGAGAAGGACGGAAAAGACCGCCATTATCAAGATCAGAAGTCCCCATTTCACCAGGCGGCTCTCATTTAAATAACCCGCCAGTGCGGCTTTGGTTTTTCGGATGTTCATATGGAGTTAACCGGAGTGGTTCCCGGTTTTTCTTCGCTCATCCAGTTTTTTGCGTTCATCCAGCTCCTCATAGGCCTGGATGACTTCCTGGACGAGTCGATGACGGACCACGTCGATTTTGGCGAAAAAGACGAACCGAATGCCGTTGATCCGCTGCAGAATGTTCTGGGCTTCGATCAGTCCGGAGGGTCGGTTGGCCGGCAGATCGACCTGGGTAATGTCACCGGTGATCACCGCCTTGGAGTTGAATCCGATACGGGTAAGAAACATCTTCATCTG
>CAZNLT010000108.1:0-21271 GCA_964573705.1 uncultured Desulfobacterales bacterium | reverse complement strand
CAAGAACAAAAACCGGGGAAGGCTGAAGTAAGGATTTAGACAGCCTAGGCCTGATTGATTTCGGTGATTCGACCGAATTCGTTCAGAGATTGGTATGCCAGCGGGGCTTTATCGAACAGCATTCGAAATTTCCGTTCGCTCTCCCGCAGGGCCTTTTCCATGCGTTTTTGCTCGCTGATATCCCGGTCGATGCCGATAAATCCGATCCGGTTTCCTTCCGAATCGTTCGCCAACGATACGGCGGTCTCCGCGGTAAAGGTCGAGCCGTTCTTGCGTCGCCCGAATGTCTCGCCAGCCCAAAAGCCCGAATGGAATACCTGAGCCATATGGTCTTTTACAGCCGCCTGGCGGGAGGGCGGCACGATAATGGTCACCTGTTTTCCGATCACCTCTTCGGATGCATACCCGTAAAGGTCCCGGGCCCCTTTGCCCCAATAGAGAATCCGGCCGTCCAGATCGGTTGCGATTACGGCTTCCCGCACGCTGTTCAGGAGCTGCCCCTGAAACCTCGGTTGTTCCCGAAGTTCTTGAGAGACATTCGATTCCTCCCCCAATGATTTTCGCTCCCGGCGCAGGGCCGCGTTCTCCATTTCCAGTTCCCGAACCCGGCGAACCAAAGTTTCATAGGTGGGGCTTTCTGTCATTCACTGTCTCCTGACCCAAAAAAATCAAAACACTCCCGTTCACCCGACGACCGAATCGCCGATGATTTAAAACCGCCTCATATCGCAAAAAAAGGGGGGGCTATAGGGGTTCTGCGAAAATCATACCATCTGGTTTTTTTTCACTGTACCGGATCACCCCGCCTGAAATCAAGCAAGGAATTGGAAACCGGTATCCGATTGAAAGAAAACCCCTCCTATGATAGGCGATTCAGCAGAGGGGATGAATGAGATTGTCAAATGACATCAAAATGCGTGGCACCGACCCTCAAAATATGGGGGTCAGCGGGTGAAGCAGCATTTTCGCATATCGGTGCGGAGGCTGGTGGAGCATATGCTGCGGGCCGGGGACCTCTCCCTGGAATTCGCCGGGCCCCTGCGCGCAGTGGAAGGAATCCGGGCGCACCAGAAGATTCAACGCTCCCGGCCGGATTCCTATCGCAGCGAAATCCCGGTGTTTCATCGTTCGGAAACCGATACCCTGGTCCTGGAGATTCGGGGGCGAATCGACGGAATCGATGCGTATCCGGACCGAGTGGTGGTGGAGGAGATCAAATCGACCCGGCGGCCGCCGGCGGTTCTGATTCAGAACGAAAACCCGGTCCACTGGGGCCAGCTCAAGCTCTATGCCTATCTGTATGCACTGGCAGAAGATCTTGACCAGGTCCAGACCCACCTGACCTATTATCAGGTCGATACCGGGGAAACCCGAACCGTCATCCGTGATTTCGCCTTTGAGGATCTGAAGGCATTTTCCACCGAACTGATACACGGATTTCTGGAATGGCTGGATATGATCGGCGCCTGGATGAAGGTCCGGAACGACAGCATTCAATCCCTGTCATTCCCCTTTCCGGAGTATCGACAGGGGCAGCGGAAAATGGCGGTGGCGGTCTATCGCACCCTTCGCGACCGGAAACAGCTCCTGGTTCAGGCCCCCACCGGCATCGGAAAAACCATGGCCGCCCTTTTTCCGGCCCTCAAAGCCCTGGGCGAGGCCCACATTTCCAAATGGTTCTATCTGACCGCACGCACCACCGGTCGAATGGCCGCCGAAACCGCCGTGGACACCCTGCGGCAACACGGGCTGCAATTCAAATCCCTGACCCTGACGGCCAAAGACAAGATCTGTCCTCACCCTGAAACCGCCTGTGACGGCGAATTCTGCCCGCTGGCCAAGGGCTATTACGACCGGATCCATACCGTTTTAAAAACCCTGTTTCAGGAAAAAAATCGATTCTCCCGGGAGGAGATCGAAGCGGCGGCCCAGGCCCATGAGGTCTGCCCTTTTGAGCTGTCCCTGGACCTCTCTCTCTGGATGGACGGCATTATCTGCGACTACAATTATGCCTTCGATCCCCGGGTCCACCTGCGCCGGTTTTTTGCGGAAGAAATCGGCGACTACGCCTTTCTGGTGGACGAAGCCCACAACCTGGTGGACCGGGCCCGGGAGATGTTTTCAGCCGAACTTCGCAAACAGACCGTCCTGGACCTGCGAAACACCGTAAAGCCGGACCATCCTGCAGTCTACCGCACCCTCGGCCGTATCCACACCTGGCTGGCTCAGGCCCGAAAACGCTGTGATAACCGGTCGGAAACCCTGGCCGAGACCGAACCGCCCCATGATCTTTATCCCCTGCTGGACGGATACCTGCATCAGGCCCGGGAGATCCTGTCCCGCCCGGGAGGAAGATCGCTTCCCCATCGCGAGGCCCTGATGGAATTTTATTTCACCGCCGGCTGGTTTCGCAAAATCGCGGACCAATACGGCCAGGGATATGCCACCTGCTACCAGCGAAACGGGAAGGACCTGCGCATCAGGCTGTTCTGCATGGACCCTTCCGCCGGCCTGCGGGAGGCCCTCAAACGGGCCAAAGCGGCGGTCTTCTTTTCGGCCACCCTGACCCCGGCCGGGTATTTCGAGGAACTCTTCGGGTGCAACGGCTCCGCGGCCCGGCTCCGCCTGCCCTCGCCTTTCCCCTCGGACAATCTCTGCCTGATGCTCGATCCCGCCACCTCCACCCGATACCGCCACCGGGACCGAACCCGGGATCGGGTGGTTCAGGCCGTGTCGGGCTTCGTCTCCGGCAAGCCCGGAAATTACCTGCTCTTTTTTCCCTCCTACCGGTACATGGAAAACGTTCGGGAAGCCTTTGCTGCAGCCCATCCGGAAACCCGGACCCTGGTTCAGTCCCCCGGCATGACCGAAGCCGAACGGGAGGAATTCGTGGGCCGATTCGCCGCGGATGCCGAGGAGACCCTGGTGGGATTCGCGGTCATGGGCGGGGTGTTCGGGGAAGGAATCGACCTGATCGGAGATCGCCTCTCCGGGGCGGTGATCGTCGGGGTCGGTCTGCCGGGAATCTCCCCCGAACGGGACCTGATTCGGGACTACTTCGCGGGTCGAAACGGCAGTGGCTATGAGTATGCCTACCTCTTCCCGGGGATCAACCGGGTCTTCCAGGCCGCCGGCCGGGTGATTCGCTCGGAAACCGACCGGGGCGGCGTGCTCCTCATCGATGACCGATTCGGCGGCGCCCGCTACCGGCGCCTGTTCCCGCCGGAATGGCGGCCGGTTCCGGTGCGGAATGCCGACCGGGTGAAAACGGTTCTGTCCCGGTTCTGGAACATCCAATCCGCCGATTGATGTTTCGGCGTTGATCATCTTTTCGGCCGGGCCTCGATGATAGGTAGGCCACCCCGGGATATTTTTTACCGGCCGGGAAGCTGTTTGAGCGAATGCGAGTTCTTGCCGGGTCGTAAAAAATATTTCGGGGTGGCCGAAACGGTGATCATGGCCGATATTCCCATAAGGGGAAAATTTTTTTCGTTGTCAAAATTCCTTTCGTTGAAAAATAAAAATATTTGACACCGACGCCTTCCTTCAAACTTTCCACTCAGGCATATCTTGGCTTTTTCATATTATCAAAATCAATTACAAGCATTTACGAAAAATATATTTTCTCCCCAACCGATGGCACCGGAGTTGCTTTTCCTTTACAATCGCCCCCACCCCCATATAAAGAAAGAGAGGACTGCATGCCGTTTTTCGAGTATTTCACCCAGAGTGAGGTGAAACAGATTCATGAAACCACCCTCCGGGTCATGGAAGAGGCCGGGCTGGATTTCGGCTACGACCCGGCCCTGAAGGTACTGGCAGAGGCCGGCTGCAAAGTCGAGGGCCGGCGGGTCTTTTTCCCTCCGAAGCTGGTGGAGGAGATGGTGGCCAAAGCCCCGTCGGAGTTTACCCTCTATGGACGGAATCCCGAAAAAGACGTGGTCATCGGCGGCGATCACATCGCGTTCATTCCCTGCTACGGCCCTCCGTTCGTTACCGATCTCGATCGGGGCAGGCGGGAATCGGTGATGGAAGATTACATCCATTTCGTTAAACTGAGCTATGCCAGCCGATCCATGGACATCACCGGCGGAATGATGGCCGAACCCAACGATATTCCCCATACCCGGCGAAACGCCGAAATGATGTACGCCTCCATGCGGTACTCGGACAAACCCTTCATGGGCGGCGCCATCGGGGCCGAGGCGGCCCGGGAGACCATCGAAATGGCTTCCATCGTCTTCGGCGGAAAAGCCGCCCTGACCGAAAAACCGCGGTTCATCAGCATTCTCTGCTCCCGCACCCCGCTGGGATTCGACGACCGAATGCTGGGCGCCATCATGGAATATGCCCGGGCCGGCATGCCCCAGCTGATTTCCTCTCTGTCCATAGCCGGGGCCACCTCGCCGGTCACCCTGGAGGGCACCCTGGTGGTTCAGAACGCCGAAATCCTGGCCGGGATCGTGCTGTGTCAGGTTCTGCGGGAAGGGACGCCGGTGGTCTTCTCCGGATCCTCCTCCAGCGCAGCCATGCGCTTCGGCACCCTCAGCATCGGGGCGCCGGAGATGGCGGTCAATACCGCCGCTACCGCCCAGATGGCCCGGTTCTACGGCATTCCATCCCGAGGGGGCGGCGCGCTCTCCGACGCCAAGGCACCGGACGCCCAGGCCGGTTTCGAATCGATGATGAGCCAGCTGACGGCGACCCTTTCCGGGATCAACTTCGTGCTCCACTCCGCGGGCATTCTCGAAAGCTACATCACCACCTCCTATGAAAAATTCATCATCGACGATGAAATCTGCGGCATGTGCAAGCGGATCAAAAAAGGCGAAGAAATTCGCCCGGAAAAGCTGGCGGAAGACATCATCAAGCAGGTGGGCCCGGGCGGGGAATACCTGACCCACAAGCATACCTTTCAAAATTTCCGAAAAGAATTTTATGCGCCGATCATGGAGGAGCGGAACAACTTCATCCAATGGACCAAAAAGGGAAGCGTGTCCATCGAAAAGATCGCCAACCAAAAGTGGAAAGACATTCTGGCCGACTATGAAGAACCGTTCCTGCCGGAAGAGATCGACCGGGAATTGAGGGCATACATGGAGAAAAAAAGAGCGGTTTAAAAAACGAAATCCAATGGAGGGATTGCGATCAGAGGAATGATGACGGTCGGAATCCCGGCCTCCTTTCGATAACCAGTTTATTGTGAGGTGGAATGCCGAAGGGTGAAGGGTGAAAGTGGTTCCGGAGAGTTTCCGCCGAAAACTTTCGGCAGCTGACCCACACGCAGTTACCGAAAAAAATTGGCGATGTTCATGATAAAAGCCGCTATCCCGGACTGCTGTCGTTCTAAATAGGGCTGATTGGACCGGAGCGCCAATTCCGGCCGCTTTTCGAGAATCAGCCGGGCGGTCATTTCAGCGCCGGCGGCCGTAATACCGGCACAGTGGTCGAAATGGGCCTTGGGGTCATCCTTGACGTGTTTGGAGAGGGCCCGGCAGCAAGTCGACTTGTACACCGACTTGAACCGCGCATGGAGTTGCCCCGAGGCTTCCCGAATCGCCTTTCGATTCCGGTAGGGACCGTTCTCGCCCAAAAACAATCCCAGGGCGAGAACCCCCCCGCCCAGAGCCCCGCACATGCACCCCGACCCGCCGATGCCCACGGTCAACCCGGCCGCCAGAGACACTGCCTGTTTTTCAGTCAAACCACCCCCCAGGCCGTTGTTTAAGGAAGCCAGCACCGCCTCGGCGCAGAACATCTGGTGGGTGCGGTAGAGGTTATCGGCTCTGTTCCGGATCGCTTGGATGATGGCTTCTCCAGGGTCGTCCAATTGTTCGATGAATAGCCTGCTCATCGAAGTTGTTTGGTTCTGTTTTTGTCTCATTCCAAAATAGATATTCCGGCTTCCCCTTCGGCGATAGGCTGAAACTTTACCGCTACCGTGGGGTCAAAATCGCCTGTTCGCATCCACTGCACTTCATCAGGATTTTGAACAAACCAATGGATATCATTCCGGGCAGCCCGTTCTTGGGCAACGGTGATCAAGATGCCGAGGATTCTCAGTCTCAGCGTCATGGGGGATCAGGCATGATTTCTAAGCTTGAGTTCGATGGGATGGGGGTTCAAATAATACTGCTCCTTGAGGTAGGGCTGGTCATACTTGCGAACGTAATGGTTCATCAGGGTGATGGGGACGATCAGGGGAACGGAGTCATTGCGGTAATGGTCGAGGATTTCCAGAATCTCCTGTTTTTCATCCGCACTCAGATCGTTTTTGAAGTATCCCATCATGTGCTGAAGGACATTGATGTTCTTTTTTCGCGTGGTTTTTTCCCGAAGCGCTTCCACCAGCAGTTTCCGGTAATCTTGGTACAGTTTGTCAAGAGGCTCCGGGGCCTGGGCCACCAGTCGGCCCATGCGCTGGTAATGGTCGGGACTGTGGGAGAGGATCAGGAGTTTATGCCGGGTGTGAAAATCGACCAGTGCCCCCCGGGAGGGTTCCCGGGCCAGAAGCTCCCGCAAACGTCTGTAGACGAAGATGGTTTCGATGAAGGTCTCCCGCAGCTTGGGGTCATGAAGCCGCCCGTCTTCTTCCACCGCCAGCAGGGGAAAATGGTCCATGAAAACCCGGGCGAAAATTCCCACCCCCTGCTTCGCCGGCATTCCGGATTCATTGAAGACCTTTACCCGCTCCATGCCGCTGCTGGGGGATTTGCTCTTGAAAATAAACCCGCAGAGATCTTCTTTTTCCAGGTCCCGCACCCGCTTTCGGGCCCATTCGACCATCTGATCGGTGTAATCGATCCCGGTCTGTCGGGTGACCAGCCGGGGATGATCCACCTCCCCCACCAGCCGCAAGGCTTCCCGGGGAATGGACATGCCGCACTCCACTTCGGGACAGACCGGCACGAAGGTCACGTACCGGCCCAGGGTGTCGGTGATGAATCGGTCGAGTTGGTGGCCCCCGTCATACCGTACATTTTCGCCCAGCAGACAGGTGCTGACGCCGAGCTTGATGGTCGATTCCATAACTATTTCTCCCGAAGGGATGGTTTCACCCCTCTCCCCGCAAGGAAGAGAGGGGGAGAATTATTTGAATTTCTCGATGACCCGGCGAAACCCCGGAATGGCGCCGGTAATGGTGGTGTCCTCCACGCAAAACGCGAGCCGAAAGTGACCGGGCCCGCCGAAACCGCTGCCGGGCACCGCCAGGATCAACTCTTCCTGAAGCGCCCGGACGAATTCCACATCATCGGGTATGGGAGATTCGGGAAACAGATAGAAGGCCCCGGGCGGTTTCACGAATTGATAACCGCAATCGGCCAGACCGTCGCACAAAAGCTGCCGCTTGTGTGCATATTGAGACACATCCACGGTCGCTTCCCCCAGCATGCGGGCCACCGTCCGCTGCATCAGGGCCGGCGCATTCACGAACCCGAGTATCCGGTTGGCCAGGGTCATCCCGGCCAGGAGCTGCTCCTTGTGTGCGGCCGCGGGATTGACCGCTATGTAGCCCAGCCGCTCTCCCGGAATGGAAAGGTCTTTGGAAAACGAGGTGGCGACAATGCTTTCCGGGTAGGCCTGAAAAATACTAGGCGCCTGAACCCCGTCATAGACGATCTTGCGGTAGGGTTCATCCGAGAGCAGATAGATCGTCCGGTTCAGGGCGGCGCTCTTCTCTTTCAACAGGGTCCCCAGGGCCTGAAGGTCCTCCGCCGGATAGACCTGGCCGGTGGGATTGTTGGGGGAATTGATAAGCACCGCCTTGGTCTTTTCCGTGACCGCCGCCGCGACGGCGTCCAGGTCCAGGGAAAAATCCGGTCGGGTCTTCACGATCTTGAGCACCCCGCCGTGGTTGTCGGCATAGGCATTGTACTCCACGAAATAGGGCGCCGGGGTGATCACCTCGTCACCCGGGTCCAGAAGCGTTTTGAGGGTCACATTGAGCGCCCCGGCCGCCCCGCAGGTCATGATCAGCTCGTTTCCGGTCAGGGGAATGCCGTGGTCCCGGGCCACCGCCGCCGCCACCGCTTCCCGCACATGCGGGTAGCCGGGATTGGGCATGTAGCCGTGATTTTTGGCCTCCTCGGAAGCCACCACCTCCGCAAGGGTTTGTTCAAACAACTCCGGCGGGCTCAGGTTGGGATTGCCGAGACTGAAGTCGAAGACCTTGTCCGTTCCGTGTTCCGCCTTCAGCCGCGCTCCCTCCTCGAACATTTTTCGTATCCAGGAGGATTTCTCGATCACCGCTTCGATCTTTTTCGCAATGGACATGGATGATGACCTCCGCCGCTTAGGCCGGTTCGACCGCTTTGACTTCCGGAATCTCCTGTTTCAGCACCTTTTCAATGCCGTTTCGAAGGGTCATCTGCGACATGGGGCAGCCGGCGCAGGCCCCCTGCAGTCGGACCTTGACCACGCCGTCTTCACTGATATCGACCAGTTCCACATCCCCGCCGTCCCGCTGCAGAGCGGGTCTGATTTTATCCAGTACCGTCAAAACTTTGTCTTTCATGGTAAATCTCCTTTATTTTGAATGAAGGCCGGCAGTGTGCCGGCGAATATGTTTCTTATTATAATACCCGGATTCCCTCATGTCGACGATGTCCCGCGACCGGAAACTCCCCTTTGCGAACCCTTGTATCAGATCCCGGTTTTCAGATCCGCATGAAAGCCCCGTCGAAAGTCATCGAATCGCCCGGATTGAATCGCCTCTCGCATCCGCTGCATCAGATGAAGGTAATAGTGGATGTTGTGCAGGGTATTGAGCCGATAAGAGAGCAGCTCCCGGCTCATATAAAGATGGCGAAGATAGGCCCGGGAGTAATTCCGGCAGGTGTAGCAGCCGCAGTCGGAATCGGCCGGATCGGGATCGGTCCGGAACCGGGCATTGGCGATATTGAGGGTGCCGAAGCGGGTGAAAAGCTGCCCGTTGCGCGCGTTGCGCGTGGGCATGACGCAGTCGAACATATCGGCGCCCCGGGCGGTCAACTCCACCAGGTCTTCGGGGGCGCCCACCCCCATGATGTATTTGGGCCGGTCCTCCGGAAGCATCGGAAGGGTGTACTCGGCCACCTCATACATCAATTCCTTGGGTTCGCCCACGCTCAACCCGCCCACGGCAAACCCGGTGAACCCGATCTCCGCCAGCGCTTCCACCGATCGCCGCCGCAGGTCCCGGTACATTCCGCCCTGAACAATCCCGAACAGCGCGTTCTTGCCGCCGGTCCGCTCCAGCCAGGTCGTCTTGCACCGCTCGGCCCACCGGGTGGTCAATTCGAGGGCCTCGCGGGCGTCCTTCTCTTCTGCGGGATAGGGAATACATTGATCCAGGCACATGATCACATCCGAATCGAGGCGGATCTGAATGTCCATCGATTTTTCCGGAGTCAGCAGATGCCTGGAGCCGTCCAGGTGGGACTGAAAGGCGGCCCCTTCCTCGGTGATTCGGGTAAGCCCGGCCAGGGAAAAAATCTGAAAGCCGCCGCTGTCGGTGAGAATGGGTTTGCGCCAGTTCATGAATCGGTGCAGGCCCGAAAATCGATCGATGACCTCGCAGCCGGGTCTCAGATACAAATGGTAGGTATTGCCCAGAAGAATTTGGGCGCCGGCCTCGGCGACTTCTTCCGGGGAGAGGGATTTGACGGTTCCCAGGGTGCCTACCGGCATAAAGATCGGGGTCTGAACGGCGCCGTGGACCAGTTGAAGTTCTCCGGCCCGGGCCCGGCCGGTATCGGATGCGGCGGTGACTGTAAACGGATGCGGCAAAATTCTGTCCTTATTGAATCAGCATGGCGTCCCCGTAGCTGTAAAACCGGTAACCGTTTTCCACCGCCGCCCGGTAGGCGTTCAACACCCGCTCGCGGCCGGCGAAGGCGGAAACCAGCATCAGCAGGGTCGATTCCGGCAGATGAAAATTGGTGATGAGGGCGTCCACGACCTTGAAGCGGTAGCCGGGATAAATGAACAGATCGCACCGGCCGCTGCCTTCCGCGACCCGGCCGGCAGTATCCGAGGCATATTCGAGGGTTCGCACCGAGGTGGTGCCCACGGCGACCACCCGCCGCCCCTCGGACCCGGCCCGGTTGATCAGTGCGGCCGTTTCCGCCGGAATCGAATACCATTCGGTGTGCATTCGATGCTCGCGAATGTCCGACACCCGAACCGGCACAAAGGTGCCGTAGCCGACATGAAGCGTAATCAGAGCGATGGTGATTCCGGTTTTCCGAAGGGTGTCCATCAGTTCCGGGGTGAAATGGAGTCCGGCGGTGGGGGCGGCCACAGCCCCTTTCCGCTCGGCGTAGACCGTCTGGTAGGCGGCACGGTCGCTCCGATCCGGGTCTTCATCGGATCGGCTCTTCAGAATATACGGCGGCAGCGGCATTTTTCCGATCCGGTCCAAAAGCCGGTCAAAATCCTCAGAGCAGGCGAACCGCAGGCTATGCACCTGATCATTCGAAGCGATCACCTCCGCCGACAGACCGCCGTCAAAGAAAAAGCGCGCACCGGGTCGGGGCCGTTTGGAGGCTTTGACCAGACAGTCCCGAATCACGCCGCCGACCTCCCCGGATCGGCCGTTTTCGCCGCCGAGAATCAATACCTCCACCTTTCCGCCGGTCTCTTTGCGGCCCAAAAGACGCCCGGGAATGACCCGGGTATTGTTGACCACCAGAAGGTCCGAGGGCTGAAGCAGGTCCGGCAGGTCGGCGAAGATGCGGTGGGTCAGCCCGCCGCTTCGGCGATCCAGGACCAGCAGTTTGGAGCGGTCCCGCCGGTCCGCCGGTTGTTGGGCGATCCGGTCTTGAGGAAGCGAATATTGATAATCCTTTAATGAAAACAAGCTTCTACCCTCTTCCGATATAGACCAGCAGGAGTCCCGAAAGCATCATCACCAGACCGAAACCGCGCAGGGCCCCGGGCGGCATTTCGAGCACCTTTTGAATCCAGTGCTGCATTTTACCGGGGAATGCGGCATACGGAAACCCTTCGATAAACAAGACCATGCCGATGACGCACAGAAAAAACTGCATAAAAATCATTCCTTTTCAGAATTCAAATAGAGTAGTATAAAACCAACCCAACCGCTTTGTCAAAATATAAGTTTTCGAAAAGGGTCCGGAATTCAGAGGCGAGGCCGGTCTTTCCCGCATTCCATATTGACATCCAAGACGGAGCCGCTTATATCCTTATCAATACGCTGATTAATGTTTACATCAAAAATTTTAATATATGAACCAAGAAGAACTTACATGAAACGAATTTCCATCCATTACCTGCTGGCCACTCTGGTCCTCAGCTTTTACGGCGGACAGGTCTGACCGTTTTTAGAGACACTGCCCCCCGTGACGCTGGGGGTGATCATATTCGTCTCCTTCAGCATTGCGCTGGCGGCCCATAAACCTCTGGAAAAAATGGTGGTGGAGTCCGCCTACGAGACCTATCAGCCCAACCGGCAGTTTCTTCTTGATTTCGCGCTCTGCATCGGTGCGGGTCTGCTGGCCTGGGCCTATAACCGCTACGCCTTTCATATCAAACTCAAGTTCGGGCTGGCCTTTTTCATCGGGTATGTGGCCCTCGGGTTTTTCATCGCCCTGGACATGGCCCTGGCCCGCGAACGGTGGGTGATCAGGGATGCGTTGAAAAAGGATTCGGTGCTGCCGCCGCCGAAGCAGCTCTATTCCATGACCCGCCGGTTTTTTTTGGTGGCCATGGGCACCACCCTGCTTCTGCTGCTGGTTATCACCCTGGTCATCTCCCGGGACATGGTCTGGCTCACCCGGGCCCACGAAGACGGCATCTCAGCCGGCCACGCCCTCACGGTCGTGGTGTACGAGCTGCTTTTTATTATCGGGGTTCTGCTGGTCATGGTGGTCAACATCGTCGTATCCTATTCCCGAAATCTGAAACTGTTGTTCACCACGGAAACCGGCGTGCTGGAACAGGTCAGCCGGGGGGACCTCTCCAGCCTGGTGCCGGTGGCCACCCATGACGAATTCGGCACCATCGCCGGACACACCAACACCATGATTCAGGGGTTGCGCCACCGGCTTCAACTGATGTCGGCCATCAGCGTGGCCGAAGAGGTGCAGCAGAATCTCCTCCCCAAAGCACCGCCCGTGGTTGACGGTGTGGACATCGCCGGAACCAGCATCTATTGCGAACAGGTGGGGGGCGATTATTATGATTTCCTGGAACTGGACGGCGGCCGGGTGGGAATCGTGGTGACCGATGCCTCGGGTCACGGAGTCGGGTCAGCCCTGCACATGACCACGGCCCGGGCTTTTCTTCGCTTCGGCACCCGGCACTATGAAGGTCCGGCCCGGCTGCTGCAGGACGTCAACCGGTTTCTGACCCAGGACGCCTCTGAGACCGGGCGCTTCACCACCCTCTTTTTTCTGGAACTCAACCCGTCGGAAAAACGGCTTCGGTGGGTACGGGCGGGCCATGACCCGGCCCTTTTCTACAATGCCGAACAGAACCAATTCGAAACCCTCTCCGGCGACGGCATGGCCCTGGGGGTGATCCCCGATTTCGTTTTTGAAGACAGTACCCGGGAGGGCTGGCACTCCGGGGATATCATCCTCATCAGCACCGACGGTATTACGGAAACCCGAAATGAACAGGGAGAGATGTTCGGGACCGGTCCGCTCAAAGAGGCGATCCGGAACCACGCCCTCAAACCGGCTGGAACCATTCTCGAGGCCGTCATCGATGCCCTCACCCGATTCAGAGGGGGAAGCCCCCAGGAAGACGACATCACCCTGGTGGTGATGAAACTGCTTTAATTCCTTCCGCTCAAACCTGCGATTGCGGTGCATGAATGATCCTGGTATATCGTGAGCATGACCGCCACCTCTCCCAATCTAATGCCGCTTCTGAATCCCCGGTCCATTGCGGTGATCGGCGCCACCAACCGACCGGGGCGGGCCGGCCGAATCATCTTTGAACAACTCCGCCGGGCCTCCGTTGCGCTGTTTCCGGTCAACCCCGGAGAAACCGATGTGCTCGGCGCCCCGGCCTACCCCGATGTAAATGCCCTGCCCGACGGCATCGATCTGGCGGTCATCGCCATCGGTGCTCAGGGGGCGGTGGAGGCCGCCGAAGCATGCGGACGCAAATCGATACCGCATCTCATCGTCGTAGCCGGCGGGTTCCGGGAGTCGGGGCCGGATGGAGAAGCCTTGGAAGCACGGCTTGCCGATCTTCCAAGGCGGTTCGGAAGCCGGGTCCTCGGCCCCAATACCCTGGGGATTTTCCTTCCCCACCGTCGCCTGGATACCCTGTTTGTAGAACACGGCGACCGGGCCCTGGCCCAGGGAGGCGGGGCCGCCTTCATATCCCAGAGCGGATCGGTGGGGGTGGAGGCACTGGGTCTGGCCAGCAACACCGGTTTCGGAATGCGGGCCTTTGTCGGGCTCGGCAATGCCTGCGACCTTGGCGAAATCGACTTTCTTCATCATTTTGCCGATGATGAAGGAACCACATGCATCGCCTTTTATCTGGAAAGCATGGGCGACGGTCGGCGGTTTCTGGCGGCGGCTCGAAAGGCTTCGCTTCGAAAACCGGTGGTGACCCTCAAGGCCGGACGCTCCGCGGCCGGCGCTTCGGCCGTAGTCTCCCACACCGGCCGGCTGGCCGGCTCGGACCGGGTGGTCAACGGCGCATTCCGGCAGTTCGGGGTCCAGCGGGTGATGGATGACGAAGCCCTCTGTGATGCCGCCAAGACCTTGTCGATGCTGCGGCCGCCTAAGGGAAACCGGGTGGCCGTAGTGACGCCGGCCGGGGGATACGGGGTCATGGCGGCCGATTACATCGCGCTTTCCCGGGAATCGGTTCGGCTGAAAATGGCCCGGCTTTCTCCGGAGACCGAAAACCGCATTCGAACCATCAGCCTTCCCTTCGCATCACCCCGCAATCCGGTGGACCTCACCGCCAGCGCCAACGACCGAATGGTGGGAGAGACCCTGGATGCGCTTTTGAATGATCCCGGGGTCGATCTGATCCTCTGCATCGCCTTTTTTGCACCGCCCGCCATCACCGACGCCATGATCGATGAAATCGCCCGACGTGCGGTCGCCACGGGCAAACCGGTGATCGTCTTCACCCAGTACGGCCCCTTCACGGACGAATACCTGCGCCGGTTCCACCGCCTCGGGGTGGTGGGGTTCCCTTCCATTCAACGGGCGGTGCGGGCTGCCCGGTTTCTGGTGGAACGGGCCGGAATCGTTCGGCGGTTGAATCTGCAGTGAGAACGCCTAAACGATAACCATGGCCGAATACCGGTATTTGAGGCGGGGGTGGGTTTCACGCCGATCGAGAGGAGTAGATGATGGCTTTGCAGAGTATCGGGGGGTTGTTGGTGTTTGCCGCATCAGCCTGGCTCATGAGCGAAAACCGCCGGGCGGTCCCGGTGAAAACGGTGTTTGTCGGAGTGCTCATCCAATTGGGGCTCGCTTTTCTCCTCCTGAAGCTGCCTTTTTTTCGGGACCTTTTCCTGGGGCTTAACCGCCTGGTCCTGTTTCTGGAGGAGTCGACCCAAGCCGGGACCCAAATGGTCTTCGGGTATCTCGGCGGAGGCGATCTTCCTTTTGAAGAGCCTTTTCCCGGGGCCGCCTATATTCTCGCGTTTCGTGCGATCCCCCTGATCCTGGTGATGAGCGCGCTCTCCTCCCTGCTCTTTTACTGGAAGATCCTGCCGATGGTGGTGCGCGGGTTTTCCCGGGCCCTTCGGCGGACCCTCCGGCTGGGCGGCGCCGAAGGGCTGGGGGTGTCCGCCAATGTGTTCGTGGGCATGGTCGAATCCCCCCTGTTTATTCGGCCCTACCTGGGTAAGATGACCCGAAGTGAAATCTTCACCCTCATGACCTGCGGCATGGCCACCATCGCCGGCACCGTCATGGTTCTGTATGCCAGCATTCTGAACCGGACCGTGGAAGGCATTCTGGGGCATATCCTGACCGCCTCCATCATCAGCGTCCCCTCGGCGGTGGTGATCGCCAAACTGATGGTGCCGGAGACCGGCCAATCCACCTCCGGGGAGATGGTCTGTCCCGAACCGGCCCTGTCCGCCATGGATGCCGTGACCAAAGGCACGATTCAGGGAGTGGAGCTGTTGATCAACATTATCGCCATGCTCATCGTGCTGGTGGCGCTGGTTCATTTGGTCAATCTTTTTTTGGGGCTGCTGCCCGAGATCGGCGGCGGACCGGTCACCCTGCAGCGGCTTCTGGGCTACCTCATGGCCCCGGTGGTCTGGCTGATGGGGATTCCCTGGTCCGAAGCACCCACCGCCGGGGCCCTGATGGGCACCAAAACGGTGCTCAACGAATTCATCGCCTACCTGGACCTGAGCCGTCTTCCGGAAGAATCCCTGAGCCCCCGCAGCCGAATCATCATGATCTACGCCATGTGCGGATTCGCCAACCCCGGCAGCCTGGGCATCATGATCGGCGGCATGGGCACCATGGTTCCGGAAAAACGGGATGAAATCGTCGCACTGGGGTTGCGATCCATCATCGCCGGCACTTTGGCCACCTGTATGACCGGCGCCGTCGTAGCCGTGATCGGATAATCCAGGCGGAACATCTGCCAAAAAGACTTGACTATTTATCTAAGAATTTATAAGCTCTCATTTTAATCGATCTCTTCTTTGTTCGTGGAAACCACTGGTCGGAAATGAGCACCGACCATACGGCATTTGCATGTAAGTGGTAAATACCATCCGAAGAATATATCAACCTCCGGAGACCTGAACGATTCAACCGATGGAAAAGCCCGAGGTAGAACATTCTGTCTCGAAACAGACCCGACTGCCGGAGAATGATCCTCATGTATACAAGGAGCTGATGGTCGCCTTTTCCCGTGCCCTGAAAAATTACGCCATTTACCCGTCCGACCACGTGATCTGCCGGAATGCGGTGGCCGATTTCGAAAAAAAGCTGGGCGGGGCGCTCTCGGAAAAAGATCTCTTTCGGATCGATGTTGAAAAGGATCGCCTTTTGCACGACGGAGCCCTCATCTATCAATCCACCGCCCGGGAAGGAGACCTTCCCCATATCCTGTTTCGAGACGGCATTCAGTGGATCGCTTTCGAGTCGGGAATCGACACCGAGGAAATACTGCGGTTTCTGGAAATTCTTCATCGACACCGGCATCTAAAAGAGGAAACCGAAGGCGATATCGTCACCGCCCTGTGGGATGCCGGGCTGACCCACCTGCACTACGATGCCGCAGACGTTCTCTGGGATGCCGAACCCCTGATCGATTTCGGGTCCCTGGAGCTGGAACCGCCGTCCGGCGAAAGAAAGAGCTTTTCCTCCGGATCGGCAGGTTCTCCGATTATGGAAGAGGAGAAAACCGAAGATCCACCATCGGCGGCAGACCTGCAAACGGGGCCGATGAAGGAAGGCACCGCTGATGAAGAGGCGGCCGCCGAAGCACCGATTGCACTGGAGCCGCTCCAGGATCAAGAAACTCTCGGCAAATCCGGCCAAGCGGATTCAGACGGGGACCGCAAATCGAGCGGCGTGGCGGCATATTTAGAAACCCAGGGGGAGGTATTGAGCATCGCCGCCCCGGAGATCGATCGGGACCTCTGGAAATTGACCGAAGCCGAACAGAATGAGCTTCGAAAGATGGTGATCGAAGAAGAAAACTGGGACAGCATCGATGACGTTCTGGATGTACTGGTGGTGATTCTTCAGGAGCAGCAGACCGAAGCCGATTTTTCGACCATCCTGGAATTCATAACCGAAGAGTTCCAGATGACCC
Organism: uncultured Desulfobacterales bacterium; assembly: GCA_964573705.1. Taxonomy (GTDB): domain Bacteria; phylum Desulfobacterota; class Desulfobacteria; order Desulfobacterales; family Desulfococcaceae; genus JAABSQ01. The sequence continues at coordinate 4,501 of CAZNLT010000108.1, read as the reverse complement.
TGGAAGAGCTTGAATTTCAACTGGCGGTTGATCTTCTGGATACTATCGAAAAATTAAAAAGGACCTACACTGATCCCGAACACTGGGCCCCGCCCCTTCTGGACCGTTTTTTCCAAACCATTTCGGGTCCGGAAATACTGGACCCGCTCGGCCAATGCCCTTCGGAACTGGCAAAGCTTTCGGATGAACGTTTGAAAACAATGCGCCGTCTTCTGCTTCATCTTCATCCGCGCGCGGTTCATCCGTTGGGATTGATGCTGCCGGGAATGAGCGATCCCCGCATTCGGAAAGTGCTTATGGAGGTCATCGGTTCTTTGGCCAATACCGACCCCTTCAGCCTGGAAAAACTTCTGGAAAATTCCGACGAAGAGCTGGTGCAGCAGATCGTATTCATCCTGGGGCATCTGAAGCATCCGGATTCGGTTCCGCTGCTGACAAACATGCTGTCTCATTCGTCGGCATCGATTCGAAAGCAGGCCATGAAAGCGGTTCTTTCCCGGGGCAGCGGGGCCCTGCCCAAAATATTTCCCTTGATTGAAGATCCCAGCCCGGAGATTCGACAGATCATTCTGGAGCTTTTGAGCCGCCGCAGAAGCCGTGAGGCTGAGAGCCTGCTGCTGGAATACCTGTCCGACGGCCGATTCAAGATCGATGAACCCCTCCATGTGATCGCCTGCTACTACACCCTGGGGCAGTGCGGGTCTTTTCAGTCCATTCCGTTTCTGCGGGCCCGGCTTTTAGAGAAAGGCTGGCGGGGCATGATCGGGCTGGAAAAACCCCATGAGCGGCAGGGCGCCGCCATGGCGCTCATGGCCCTCAAGCTGGAAACCGCGGAAGAGATTCTGCAACAGGCCGCCCGAAACCGGTTCCCATCCATTCGCAGGGCCTACGAAAACGCGTTCGAGGCCCTGCGATGAACGAGTCTTCCCCATCCCGTGAATCGACCGATGCAAAGGACCGGTCCCCTTCCACCGCGGAAGAGGGGTTTGTAAAGGAACTGAACCGGCTGATCGGGGTGGTGAAGATTCATGAAGAAAACAACCGGCTGGTAATTGAGAGTGCGGAAAACTTCATCCGCAGCATCTCCGATCTGGGCGGGGAGGAAGACCAGGTTACCATTCAGTTCATTCGCGGTCAGGTGTTTCTTCAGAATCAAAAGGTCCCCTATCGCCGCGAAATGGAACCCATTTTGAACAAGCTGTGCGCATATTTCAGCAAACGGGGGATCGGCGGGCTCCGTTTCTACACCACCATTTCAGATGCCTCGACCCGGGGGCTTCTCACCTTTGCCCGGTTGCTGAACCAGGCCGGAAATGAAAAAGACGGGCTGGCCTGGTTTGCGCAAAAACTCGGCGATGAACGAATCGCCTGGGTGGAGATCGTCCATGAACCCCCCGCCCGTGAAGACGACCCGGACTCGGAAACACTCGATCTGGCGGCGATCGCCAAAAAAACCTATGTCCAGGTATTGGCATCGGTCAAAGAGGTCGCCCAGAAGGTGCGGGCCCAAAAGCGGGCCGGCATCGGCAAAACCCTCCGCATGGCCCAGAACATGGTGGATCTGATGATAGCCGACGAGTCCATGTTCAAGGCATTGAGCACCATCCGCATCTATGACGATTACACCTTTTCCCATTCGGTCAATGTGGCCATTTTATCCATGTGCCTGGGCAGGTATATCGGCCTCTCCAAAAACTCTCTGGAACGTCTCGGCCTCTGCGGCCTTCTCCACGACATCGGAAAGGTGGAGGTACCGGAAGAAATTTTGAACAAGCCGGGAAAACTGAGTGCGGCCGAGTTCGAAGAAATGAAGAAGCATGCGCTCAACAGCGTTCGACTGATCGTAAAGATTCAGGCGAGCCGGGACCGCAAGGCCCGATTGCTGCTTCCGCCCTTTGAACACCATTTGAAATACGACCTGAGCGGATATCCCCAGACCGATCGCAAAAAGCCGATCTCCCTTTTCGGCCGAATTCTGACCATCGCCGATGTCTATGATGCGGTGACCTCTCCCCGGGTCTACCGGCCCTCCATCCTGAGCCCCGACCGGGCCCTGGGAATGATGCTGAAGGGAGCGGGAAAGGATTTCGATCCCATCCTGATCAAGGTCTTCATCAATATGCTGGGGGTGTATCCCATCGGGACCCTGCTGAAACTCGATACCGATGAATTGGCGCTGGTCAAAGAGACTCGGGAAGAAGCCGACCGGCCCCGGGTCCTGCTCTTGATTCCGAACGGCATGGGCGGCTTCGATCCCGGCGAAAAGTTGAATCTGGGCGCCAGAGATCCGAAATCCGGAGAATACCTTCGAAACATCATTCAAAGCTACCATCCCTCGGCCTTCAATATCCAAACCTCCGATTTTATATTCTAAACCATTGTAAAGAAGGCAGCGCCCCGATTCGATTTCATCGTCTTCGCTTTTCCATCCTATCCCGAAAATCCCCTTACACAAGCAAGACAATCCTGGGCCTTGCTTTGCTCCGGGCCCGCTTGACAAAGAATCATGTCGTCTTATTTTCTCTACATTATTGAAATGGATGTACTCGATTTTCAGGGATTTTTAGTGTTTTTTACGTGTGATTGACGATCTTGTTACCCTTTATCCATCTTCTGATAGGAATCCACGAATTCATATCCAAAACAACGGGGAGAGTGTACTGGCCCATGACAGAAAAAGAGAATACAGCCAAAAAATATAATGATGAACCTGACGCGGAAGACCAGGACGCGGAGCTGGAAGGGAGCGAATCGATTTCAAAAATTTCGGAAAATGATGAATTCAGTCCATCCGATGCGAACAAAGGCGCATCCGAGGATGACGGTCCCGACGGCGATCCGATCGCGGACCTGAAGGTCCGCCTGGAAGCCGCAGAACAGGCCCGACAGGCGGAGCAGGACCGGTACATGCGGCTTTATGCGGAGTTCGACAATTACAAGAAGCGAACGGCTCGGGAAATGAGCGAGTTCAGGAAATATGCCACCGAAAACCTGATCAAGGAATTGATTCCAGTAGTGGATAATCTGGAGCGGGCGATCTCTTCCTCCGGGGAAGACACCCGGGACAAAAGCTGCATTCTGGAAGGGGTGGAAATGACCCGAAAGGAAATTTTGCGGGTCCTGGAAAAATATGAGGTCAAGCCCATCGACGCCCTGGGCATGCCGTTCGATCCCAATTTTCACGAAGCCGTGGGTCAGGAAGAATGCGAAACCGAAGCGGATAATATCGTGGTTCGGGAGTTGCTCAAGGGCTATACCATGCACGACCGGCTGATCCGGCCGACCATGGTGATCGTATCCAAGGCCAAGCCGGCGGAAAACACATAGAACCCGAGTTCATACATATACCAGTCCAAATTTACATCAATTCAAGGAGGAGAAGAAATGGGTAGAATTATAGGGATAGATCTGGGTACCACCAATTCATGCGTGGCGGTAATGGAAGGGGGTGAGGCCAAGGTCATTACCAATCCGGAAGGCGGCCGGACCACCCCTTCCATTGTGGCCCTTTCTGAAAGCCAGGAGCGGATGGTCGGCCAGGTGGCCAAACGCCAGGCCATCACCAACCCGGAAAACACCGTTTTCGGGGTCAAACGACTCATCGGCCGCAAATTCGATTCCCCCGAGGTGCAAAAAGACACCAAAATTTTGCCGTATAAGATCGATAAGGCCTCCAACGGCGATGTGCGGATCAATTTACGGGGAAAGCAGTACAGCCCCGCGGAAATTTCATCCTTTATCCTGGCCCACATCAAAAAATATGCCGAGGATTACTTCGGCGAAGCGGTCACCGACGCGGTCATCACCGTCCCGGCCTACTTCGACGACAGCCAGCGCCAGGCCACCAAGGATGCCGGTAAAATCGCGGGCCTGAACGTCCTTCGAATCATCAACGAACCGACCGCGGCCTCTCTGGCCTACGGGCTCGACAAAAAAGCCGAAGAGAAGATCGCGGTCTTCGACCTGGGCGGCGGCACCTTCGATATCTCCATTCTGGAGATCGGCGAAGGGGTGTTCGAGGTTAAATCGACCAACGGCGACACCCATCTGGGCGGTGAGGATTTCGACCTGCGGGTGATCGACTACCTGGCGGACGAGTTCAAAAAAGACCAGGGAATCGACCTTCGCAATGACAAGATGGCCCTGCAGCGCTTGAAAGAGGCGGCCGAAAAAGCCAAAATGGAGCTTTCCACGGCGATGGAGACCGACGTCAATCTGCCGTTTATCACCGCCGATGCCAGCGGACCCAAGCACCTCAATATTCGAATCACCCGTTCCAAGCTGGAAGGACTGGTGAGCGACCTTCTGGACAACCTCGAAGGCCCCTGCCGGACCGCCCTCAAAGATGCGGGGTTGTCCGCCAAAGACATCGACGAGGTGATCCTGGTGGGCGGCATGACCCGAATGCCCGCGGTCCAGGAACGGGTCAAGAAGATCTTTGAAAAAGACCCCCACAAGGGCGTCAATCCCGACGAGGTGGTGGCCGTCGGCGCCGCTATTC
>CAZNLT010000107.1:20197-21304 GCA_964573705.1 uncultured Desulfobacterales bacterium | reverse complement strand
GGGCCGGAAACACATCCCCGATCATGTTGAGGTAGAGGATCTGAAGCGGCAGCAGCGGAATCGGCACGTTGAAGGGAAGGGCAAAGGCGACGATCATGATCTCCCCCATATTTCCGGACAGGAGATAAAGAATGAATTTTCGAATGTTGTCGAAGATGATGCGGCCCTGTTCCACCGCCACCACAATGGAGTTGAAGGCGTCGTCTTTGAGCACCATATCGGCGGCGTCCCGGGCCACCTGGGTGCCGCGTCGGCCCATGGCGATGCCGATATCGGCCTTTTGAAGGGCGGGCGCGTCGTTGACCCCGTCGCCGGTCATGGCCACGATATCGCCCGCATCCTGGTGCAGGCTGACCAGGTTCAGCTTCTGTCTGGGAGAGACCCGGGCGAAAATCGGCGTTTCCAGCAGGGAGTTCCGGTCCGAATTCGACATTTCCTCGGGCGGTTTCAGCTTTTCGCCCTTTTCGACCGCAAGCTCTCTCCCCTCCACAATGCTGACCTGATTCCCGATGGACCGGGCGGTTTCCGGATGGTCGCCGGTGACCATCACCACCCGAATCCCTGCTTGTCGGCATTCGGCGATGGACCGGTCCATCCCTTCCCGCGGCGGATCCATCAATCCGAAAAGGCCGAGAAAATTGAGATCCGAATAGGGGTCCGCCTCCGGGTCATCGGTCTGTTTGGCGGCCGCGGCCAGCACCCGCAGGCCGGCCCGGGCCATCTCCAGGTTGAGATCGACCCATTCCTTCCGGTGCCGTGAATCGAGCTCCCGGGTATTTCCATTCACCTGAACCCGGGAGCAGGCCTCCAGAACCGCTTCGGCGGCGCCTTTCACCGCAATCCGGTATCCCTCGTCCGCTTCATGAACAGTGGCCATCATTTTGACGGAAGGATCGAAGGCGACCTCCTTGGCTTCGGGATGTTCCTGCAGCAATGAGCTTCGGTTGATTTCCGCTCGTGCCCCGGCGATCAACAGGGCCACCTCCATCGGATCTCCCACCGCTTTGCCCGGGTCCATCGGGTTTTCCGAATCGAGTTCGGCATTGTTGCAGAGCACCCCGGTCTCCAGGACCCTGCGAAGCAGGGAATCTTCTGTGGGATCGAGGG
>CAZNLT010000107.1:5443-20097 GCA_964573705.1 uncultured Desulfobacterales bacterium | reverse complement strand
CCGTTTTCCGATCCGTTTTCGTCCGCCACCCGGACCTGCCGCCGGTCTCCTTTATTTTCTGACGGAAGATGGATGCGGGAGACGGTCATCCGGTTTTCGGTCAGGGTGCCGGTCTTGTCCGCGCAGATAATAGTGGTGGCGCCGAGGGTTTCCACGGCGGACAGGCGATTGATCTGGGCGTTGTGTTCGAGCATTCGCCACATGCCCCGGGCCAGGGCGATGGTGGCGACGATGGGCAGACCTTCGGGAATGGCGGCCACCGCCAGGACCACGGCGGTTTCGATGATGCGAAAGGCGTCGTCCTGGGTGAAGTATCCGATCCCCCCGACCATCCCGCCGATGATGAGGGTGGCCCAGATCAGACGGCGAGAAAGGCGATCCAGCCGCTTTTCCAGCGGGGTCTCTTCTTCTTCGGCCTCTTCGGCCATGGAGGCGATATTGCCCAGTTCGGTGTCCATGCCGGTGGATACCACCACCCCTTTGCCCGAGCCCCCGGTCACGGCGGTGCCTTTGTAGGCCATGTTTTTTCGTTCCGCCAGCGGAATGTCGGCCTCCTCCACCGGATCGACCCCTTTTTCCACCGGCGCCGATTCGCCGGTCAGGGCCGACTCGTCGATCTTGAGTTTGGACGCCTCATACAGCCGAATATCCGCCGGCACCACATCCCCGGCCTCGAGGGCGATCAAGTCTCCGGGCACCAGTTCTTCGGCCGGTATTTCATTGAGATTTCCTTCCCGGATCGCCTTGGCTTTGGCCGTTCCCATGCGCCGAAGCGCTTCCATGGAGCGAATGGCCTTGAGTTCGGTAAAGAAACCCAATCCCACCGAAATCAGCACCGCGATGGCGATGGCGGTGCCGTCGAGCCATTTTCCGAAGGCGAAGGAGACCGCCGAGGCCGCCGCCAAAAGAAGCACCACCAGGTTTTTCCATTGATCGATAAAAATAGAAAAAGCCGGTTTTTCTTCTTTGGTGTGCAGCCGGTTGGGACCGTACTGGTTTTTCCGCTCTTCGACCTGGCTGCTGTTGAGTCCCTTTTCTTGAGAAACATCCAGTTCTTCAACCACATCTTCCCGGGAATGGGTCCAGGGTTCGTCCATCGTTCGCCTCTTAGATTTCAGCTGAGGGTTATGGCTTTCGGTTTTTAAAACCTAAGGGAAACCCATGCCGAGCGGAATAAAGGAAATCGCGTATTTTCGAAGCGGCCGGCGTGTATTCCGGAAGTCCCGCTAAAAATACTACCCTTTTTTATCGGTTCCGGTTGTTTTTTGGAAAGCGTTTGGTGCAAAAAAAGAACAGCACCATCTGCACCAATTGCATTCGGAAGCTGAACCCGGTCCATGCGAAAGAAAAAGATGAGCTTTTTCGGCAGTGTTCTCTCCATCGTGGATGTCTACGACGCCATCACCTCTCAGAGGGTCTATCGAACATCGGTCACGAGCCCGGACCGGGCTTTGGGGATCATGCTGGAGGGAATGGGCAAAAAATCACCTTTTTTTCGTGGATTTACGGGATTTCCTGTATTTTCAATTCTCCTCGACCGGGCTACAGTGAAGAATAAAGAAACCCTGTCATTTACCATCAGTCAACAGAAAAGGGGGATGTAGAGAGAATGGAAGCCAATGAACCTCAAAAAGTGGAAATAGAAGCGCAGATCAAGGCGCAGATCGACCAATGGGGAGAGAAAATAGAGGAATTGAGGGCAAAGGCGGATCAATCCGACGACCCCAATGTGAAAACCCTCAGTTACAATAAAATCAAGGAAATGCAGGCCAAACGGGAGGATGCCCTGGGGCGGCTCACCGAGCTGAAAAAGGCCAGCGGCGAATCCTGGTTTGATTTGAAAAAGAAGATCGACGGCATGGTCGGCGACCTGGATGAATCCTATCGGGAAGCCATCGCCTACTACAAATAGAATTATTTATCCCTGAGGGTGCTCGGTGAGGCACCCACGATAAATTCACGCTTCAAAAGGCAATAAAGATGGCCGTGTGTCGCCCCGAAGACCGATCCTCTATCAGAGGACCGATTCGGTGCGGCATGGCCCATTGTACGATCCGATCTGCTCTACCCGAGAGCAGTTTTGTCAGACCGCTCAGCCGCCCCCGGCCGAACACGCCTTGGGGGGCGGAGTAAACCCGCCGGACCCCTTGGGAATGCCCTTGGGCCGAACGCTTCCGGCGGACATCAGCTTTCCCACGTCCCCGCATCGACACTCCGGACATTCCATGTCCTCGTCATTATCGCAGGCGAGCACCAGTTTTTCGAACCGGGTCTTGCAGTCTTTGCACTCATACTCATAAATCGGCATAACAGGCGACTCCTTTCGCGTTGTTTTTGCAGAGAAAATAGTTCCTGAACCGATGTCCGTCAAGCGGATCTTGTCTGATCCGAGGCGCCGTAGTACCGGCGATACATGGCCGATGTATTCGGTTTTCCCCAGAGCCGCTGCCAAAGATAGGATAAAAAAAGAGATAGAATCAATCGGGTTCGCCGGAAGGCGTTCCCCTGCCAACGGCGGGCGGAAATCTGGGCCGAACCAAAGAGATAGGTTTGCCGGCCCAATTTTCGAAGTCGAAGGTCCAATTCCACATCCTCCATCAGCGGAATGTCGGGAAAGGCATTCTGCTCCATCACCGGTATTCGCCGAAAGAACTGAACCTGGTCCCCGAAGCTGATCCCCAGCAACCCGGCCCGAAGATCATTGGCCCACTCCAGGGTCCGCAGACGCCGACCTTCAGCCGCAAAAACGCCGCCCACCGCACCGCCCACGATCACGGGCTGGACCTGCAGCAGCTCCGATATTCGGGAAAATGTCGGATAAGAAATCAGAATATCCGCATGGACCACCGCCACAATATCCCCTCGGGCCGTCTTGATGCCGGCCGATATCTGGCCGCCTCGTCCGCCGCCTTGTTCCGGGGAGGAGGCGAACCGGATGACCCGGGCCCCGGCCGCACGGGCGGCCTCAGCTGTTCCATCTTCGGAGCCGCCGTCCACCAGAATGATCTCCCCGACAGCGGGGTCCTGGCGAATGCGTGTTATACAGGGCCCGATCCGATCCGCTTCATTTTTGGCCGGAATCACCACCGAAACAGCGGTCGGGGCCCCCTGCGGGGGGGGGACCCCCATCCGCTTGATGAACAGAAATCCGTCCCGAACCAGCAGCAGTCCGAAGGGAAGCCATTCGAAGGCCCGGGCCCATGCGGGCAAATGCCATCGACCGGTATGGTGCAGCACCCCGTTGGTGATAAAGTAACCGGAAATGGTCAAGCAGAGCAGAATCCAGGAGAAAGAGGGCTGCAAGACCAGAAAGGGGATCACCCAGGTCAGGTACCAGAAATGAACCGTGGGCGAGAGCACCAGGAGCGCCCCCAGGGCGAAAAAGCATCCCGGGACCGGATCATTGTGAAACCGGTGTCCCCGTCGTGGATGAAAATAAACATACCCGAACAGCAGGGCGCCGGCCAATATCCACCCGCAGATCCGGGTGGCCGGGGCCATGTCGCCGTCAAAAAGCGCCCGCAGGGGTCCATGGACCGGCCCGTTAAAGGCATACTGAGCGCCGAATTTCACAAGGCAATAGAATACCTGAGCGGGATCGGATTTCAGAAAGGGAATGAACGGAAAAACGATAGCGGCCAGGGCGATTCCCGAATAGGCCAGGTTGTCCCGGCGCAGAAAAAAGGGGAGGGTCAGGACCGCCACATATTTGGTTTGAACCGCCAGCCCCAGGCACAGAAAGCTCCACCCCCATCGCTTGCGGTCGTAACCGAAGACGGCGGCGGTCAGAAAGAAATTCTGAAGGGCGTCGAAATGGCCCTGTCCGGCGAAGCTGTAAAGGACCACCGGATTGAATGCATACAAAACGGCCCATCGTCGGGACAGACGCCGGTGTTCCAGGAGTTTGAGGAGAAAAAAGATCGTCCCCAGATCGAAGAGGATCACCATTCCTTTGACGCCGAGGGGATGATATCCGAGTCGAATCACCAGGGCGAAGAGATAGAGCAGAAACGGGGGATAGGCGGCCGGGTTTTCAGGATGATTGATATGGGGATGATAGGGATCATTTTCGGCCAGTTCGGATACGGCCGGATCATCGGGTCCATAATGATACGGGCTGATTCCCGCGTTGATGAGCCGCCCCTCCCAGAGATACCGATGGATATCGTCCGAAGGCTCGTGGTGGAGCAGTGCAAAACGAAACAGGAGGGCGCAGCCCAGAAGCAGGACCCGCTCTTGGGACTTGTTCAACCCGCGGGGAAAGAGAATCAGCAGGGCCAGGCAGCCGGCCCAGGTCAGGCTGAACAACAGAATAAACCGGCCTGCCGGCAGGCTCCGAAAGCCGGCTTCGGCCCAGGGCCACGGCAGGTGAAGGGGGTGTGCGCCGATGAACCCGAAAAAACCGCCTTTCAGGCAGAGCAGAAAGAAGGCGGTGATCCCCAAGGCAAAGGGAATCCAGACCGGTCGAATCACCGGCCGGTCGTTCGCTTCCATGGGCCCGGTTCTTTTCGACGGGGGGGGCGGGATCATCGCTGGAAATTCAGGGACTGGGCCAGGGTCAGGAACCCCACGAACAGGAACCCCGCGGCATAGATCGCCAGGAAGGGGCCGATGAGGTACTTGGCCGCACCCAGGTAGATATGGAGGGAGAACAGGCAATACGCCCCGACCCCGATCTCCGCGACCGAGGTCCAGGGCAGGTGAATCCGATAGGCTTTAATTTCCCGGTCTCCGCGTTTGGGGGTGCGCACAAAGCCGCTCTCTCGACCGATCAAGGCTTCCAGCACGGCCCGGGAATTGGAAACCGCCAGCCCCACCCCCACCATCACCAGAAGCGGCAGGGCCGTGATTCGGCGGCGCCAATCGGGATAAGCGGCCCGCTGACTGACCAGGTAAAGGGCGCTCGGCGCCGCCATAGACAAAGCGAGGGCGGCGCCGATGATACCGAACAGAAGGGGCGCCCATCCGATTTCCAGGACGATCAGAACCGGCAGGGCCAGCAGGGATAGGGTAAGCATCAGGGGATGGACCAGGTAGTGGGTCATGTGGAAAACGGCCTGAAGCTTCTGAAAAACAGGCACCGGTTGTCGAAGCAGAGACGGCAGCAGCTTGAGGGCGGTCTGAATGGAACCTTTGGCCCAGCGAAACTGCTGGCTTTTAAAGGCTTCGACATCTTCGGGGATTTCGGCCGGAACCACCACCTCCGGCAGGTAGACCGCCTTCCAACCGGCGAACTGAACCCGGTAGGAGAGGTCCATGTCCTCGGTAAGGGTGTCCCAGTGCCAGCCCCCGCCGTCTTCAATGGCGCACCGCCGCCAGATGCCGGCGGTGCCGTTGAAATTCATGTAGAGTCCGTTCCAGTTCCGGGCCGCCTGTTCCACCATGAAGTGGCCGTCGATGCCGATGGACTGGGCCCGGGTCAGCAGCGACCGGCGCCGGTTGAGATGGCCCCAGCGGGCCTGAACCAGCCCCGTCCGGTCATCGGCCAGGAAAAAGGGAACGGTCCGAAGCAGGTAGTCTTCCGGCGGTACGAAATCGGCGTCGAAGACCGCCACCAATTCTCCACGGGCGCATTCCAACCCATGGGCCAAGGCTCCGGCCTTGTAGCCTCCTCGGTCGGCGCGTCGGACCACTCGTATATCATGGCCGGTTTTGCGTAATTCTGCGGCGACGGCATCGATGCGCTCCCGGGTTTCATCTGAGGAATCGTCCAACACCTGGATTTCATGAAGGCCGTTCGGATAGCGCATTCGGGCGATCGCCCTCAAAGCCCGTTCCGCCACGTTGAGTTCGTTGAAAACGGGGATTTGAGTGGTGACTGCGGGCAGGTCTCTTCGCCCCGTCAGATCCCCGGCCTTCTCCAAAACCGCTCTGTGAGCGGAAAGGGCCTCTCGGCGCCGCCGCCGGTACATCCAGATCATGATATAGCAGTTGAGGCCGTAGAGCATGAGGGTGCCCGCGGCGAAAAAATAGATGAAAACAATCCCCCGGCGAAGGAATTCCATTATGAAATCGATCAGCAGTTCCGGCATGTCGACTTAGGGCGTATTGGACCGGGTGTCCAGATAATTCCGGTGCTCGGGACGGGTGAAGTTCCAATAGTAGAAGAAATCGGCGGCGGTTTGGTAAAGGATGTCCCCAGTCTCCTTTTCCCAGCGGATCAGCCGATGGGGAAAGCCGACCTCAAAAAAGAAGCGGTCCTGTCGCTCCTGCCGCTCCACGCTCACCAAAAAAGCGTCCGAGATGGATTGGGCACCCCGAGCTTCATCGGTGGTCCGGCTCACCTTCACCGAGGCAGTATGCACGGTCAGGGGCTGCTTTTTATTGGCGATGAGCGATTCCATCAACTGCAGGGAATACCGCGCTCCGTCTTTCAATCGGTAGCGCAGGACCAGCGGGAGCGCGTCGTAAAAGGTGAAATCGGTGTCCTTCAGGATCGCTTCCGAATCCCCTTCATCATCAAAATAGGAAAAATATCTAAAAAGATGGGTTTGGTCGGGCTGGTAAAGGTATTCCATAAAGGTGTTGCCGCAACCGTCCTGGCTGCTCATGGTGTATTTGAGGACCCGGCCGGTGTCTCGATGGAAAAAGAGGGTGGCGGTTTGGTAATAATTATACACCCCGGTTGGAATATGGCGTGAAAAGTGCAGTTTGAGGACGGGGACGGCGTCGGATCCCAATGATTTGACTCGTTTGTGGGGATCAAACGGCTCCTTCACCAGCACCAGTCGAGCCTCGGCCTCCCGATCGATGCCGTATTGCCGAATTCGGCCTTCCAGGCACTGATACTCGGCCTTTCCCGAATTCCAATAGGTATTTTTCAGATAATTGTTTTCCGTGGCATATGAAACGGCCGCTCCTGCTCCAAGGATCCAAGAAATCAGGAGAAGGATCGGCACTGTTGTGGAACGATTCATAACGGGGTCCCCCTATTCCGATGGACGGAGAGGCTAAATGAGGGATTTCAGTTGCAGCAGCCGCTCTCCGGCCTGTTGAAGGGTTTCTTCACGTTTGGCGAAATGGAACCGGACCAGATGATGGATCGGTTCATGAAAAAAGCTCGCCCCTGGCACCGCCGCCACACCGATCTCTTCGGCCATCCACCGGCAGAAGGCGGTGTCGTCCTGAAACCCGAAATCGGAAATATCCACCAATACGTAATAGGCGCCTTGGGGATCGGTGTAGCGAAGCCCGGCGCGATTGAGATAGCCTAAAAAACAGTCGCGGCGTTTTCGATATCCTGACGCCAATTCTTCATAATAGGCGTCTGGAAATGCGAGGGCGGCGGCAGCCGCTTCCTGAAGGGGAGCCGCCGCACCCACCGTCAAAAAATCATGCACCTTTTTGGCTTCGGCGATCACCTCGGGCGATGCCATCACATATCCCAGGCGCCATCCGGTAATGGAATAGGTTTTTGAAAGGGAACTGGTGGAAATCGTTCGGTCGAACATTCCCGGCAGGGAGGCCATGTAGGTATGGACATGGGGCGAATAGACGATGTGTTCGTAGACCTCATCGGTGATCACGAAGGTATCGAACTCCCGGGCCATATCAGCGATAGTTTCCAATTCCTCCCGTGTGAAAACCCTGCCGGTGGGATTGGATGGGTTGCACAGAACCAGTGCCTTGACCCCTTTTTGAAAAGCGCTAAGCAGTTCATCGGGATCGAATTTGAACTCCGGAGGGTGCAGGGGAACATAGATGGGCTCGGCCCCGGCCAGAAGGGTGTCCGCGCCGTAGTTTTCATAAAAGGGGGAAAAGACGATCACTCGGTCCCCGGGGTTGCAGGCGGTCATCATGGCGGTCATCATCGCCTCGGTGCCGCCGCAGGTGACTACCATATGGGTATCCGGGTCCAGATCCACTCCCATCCACCGGCGCTGCTTCCGCGCCAACGCCTCCCGAAAGCGGGGGGCGCCCCAGGTGATTGCATACTGATGAAATCCTTCATCCAGGGCGCGATGGGCCGCGGCCACCAGTTCGGACGGCGGATCGAAATCCGGAAATCCTTGAGAGAGATTGATGGCGCCGTATTGATTGGCGATACGGGTCATTTCACGAATCACCGATTCGGTGAACCGGTGCAGCCGGTGTGCGGTCTTGGGCATAGGATGGGTCCCTTATAAAATATCTCAGAAATCGGCATCGGGAAGGATTCTGGATTATCCGCCGGTCTTGAGCGACATTTCACCAACCTTCTTTTTGGCCTCTTCGGCAAAATCGCTTTGGGGGAATAAGGCGATTACCTTTTTATAGGTCTGAAGGGCCGACTGATTGTCACGGACGGCGGTATAGGCTTGGCCCAGATCCATATACAGGGGTGGAAACCGGGGCGTAATGTCGATGGCCTTTTCGAAGGTATCGATGGCATCCCGGTATTTTTTCATGGAGAGATAGGTCTGCCCCAGTCCACGCAGGGCGATGATGAAGCGGGGCTCGATCTTGAGTGCATCCTGATAATATTGGACCGCCTCTTTGAATTGACCCTTGTTGTAATAGGCCCACCCCATGTTGGTGAGCGGAAAATGGGGGGTGGCATAGAGCAGATCCTGGGAGACCTCTTTGAAGGTGGTAATGGCGGCGTCCCAATTTTCGGCCGCCATGTAGGCGACGCCGAGGTTGTTCCGGGCCGGTGCATAGTCGGGGTTCAGTTTCACCGCCTTTTTGAAGTGTTGGATGGCGGTCTCCGATTTTTCTTTGGCCAGGTAAGTCAGGCCCAGGTCGTTTTGTAGATAGGGATCATCGGGGATCTGTTTTTCCGCCGCCAATAATTCCTTCAAGGCTGCGGTGTAGCGGCCCTCCTGCATGTAGGCCTCTCCCAAATTCCGGCTGGCCTCTCCCTGTTTTTTGCGCACCTCCCTGCCGGGTCCTGCGCAGGAGAAAAGGCTGAAGGCGAGAAGCATACCCAATGCTCCGATCAGAAGACGTCCTTTGTTCATCGAATTTTCTTCCTTCTTGGGGTGGTCATGGGCCCTTTCATCAACCAGCGGCCGGCCCTGTTGATCCATTACCGGCCTGGCGAACGGCATCGATAATCCTGACGGTGATTCGGGTGTCTTCCACGTCATGCACCCGAACGATATGGGCGCCCTTGAGAATCGCCGCAGCCACCGTGGCCTGGGTGCCTTTGGCCACCCTCGGGGATTCGGGATCGAGGTCGGTCTGATCTTTGGCTTTCAACAGGTTTCGAAGAAAGGCCTTTCGAGATGATCCCACCAGAAGCGGAAGATCGAGTTCCGCGAATGCCCCTAGTTGGTTCAGCACCTGAAGGTTATGGGCGAATGTCTTGCCGAACCCGATTCCCGGATCGATAATGATGTTGGATCGGAATACCCCGGCCGTCTCGGCTCGGAAAACGGCATCCGTCAGAAAAGATTTGATTTCTCCGATCAGATCGTTATATCCGGGATTCTTCTGCATCCCCTTGGGGGTACCTTTCATGTGCATCAGAATCAACAGGGCCCCGGCCCGCGCGGCCACCTCCGCCAGGAGCGGGTCGACTCGCAGAGCCGACACATCATTGATGATGTCGGCCCCGGCCTCCAGGGCCCTCTCGGCGATGCCGGATTTGGTGGTGTCAATGGAAATGGGAAGGGAGATTCGGGCGGCCAGCCGTTCGATCACCGGGAGTACCCGCCGGGCCTCTTCTTCTTCGGAAACGGGATCCGAATAGGGGCGGGTCGATTCTCCGCCGATGTCGATCATGTCGGCGCCGGCCTCGGCCATCCGTTCGCCCCGGGCGACCGCCGCCTCGGGGTCGTAAAATCGGCCCCCATCGGAGAATGAATCGGGGGTTACGTTGACGATACCCATGATCCGGGTCCGGGTCCCGAGTTCAAGCCGGCGGCCGTTCCAAGCGAGGGTGTAGTTCTTCATGGCGGTTTCGATCTATTTGGTTTTCAAATCCTCCTGCTCGATAATATCATCCCCTTCCTCCTTCGGGTTGGAGGGAAGCCGAAATCCGGAGGGCCGCATGGAGAGAATCAGTTCGTCCAATTCCTTTCCCATTACCGTCTCTTTTTCCAGGAGCAGCTCAGACAGTTTGTGAAGGATATCCACATTCTCTTCAAGGACATCTTTGGCTTTTTGATAGGAAATATTGATGAATTTGCTGATTTCCCGATCAATCACCCTGGCGGTTTCCTCAGAATAATCCCTGTGTTGGGCAATTTCGCGGCCGAGAAAAACTTGCTCTTCGCCCTTGGCATAGGACAGGGGCCCCAGCTCTTCGCTCATTCCCCAGGACCGGACCATTCGCACCGCGATATCGGTGGCCTGCTTGATATCGTTGGAGGCCCCGGTGCTGATCCGCTTGAAGATCAGTTCTTCCGCGGCCCGGCCGCCGTAAGCCACCGATAGTTCACTCTCCAGCTGATCCTTGTATCTGAAGTCCCGCTCCTCGGGCAAAAACCAAGTGACCCCGGCAGCCCGGCCCCTCGGAATGATGGTAATCTTGTTGATGGGATGGGTTTCCGGAAGGAAACGGGCCACCAACGCATGGCCGCCCTCATGATAGGCGGTGGTCTTTCGGTCTTCTTCCTTGATCACCTTGGATTTTCGTTCCAGGCCCATATAGACCTTGTCTTTGGCCTCTTCAAAATCGACCATTTCGATGTGTTCCTTGCTCTGCTTTGCCGCGAACAAGGCCGCCTCGTTTACCAGGTTTTCCAGATCCGCGCCGGAAAAACCGGGGGTTCCCTTGGCCAGGACGACCGGGTCCACATCCGGCCCCACAGGGGTCTTTTTCATGTGCACCCGCAGAATCTTTTCCCGTCCCACCACATCCGGCAGGGATACGATTACCTGGCGGTCGAAGCGTCCTGGCCGCATCAGGGCCGGATCGAGAACGTCGGGCCGGTTGGTGGCCGAGACCAGAATGACCCCCTCATTGGATTCGAACCCGTCCATCTCCACCAGAAGCTGGTTGAGGGTCTGTTCCCGTTCGTCATGTCCGCCGCCGAGTCCGGCGCCTCGATGGCGGCCCACGGCATCGATTTCATCGATAAAAATGATGCAGGGGGCGTTTTTCTTGCCTTGTAAAAACAGGTCCCGCACCCGGGAGGCGCCGACCCCCACGAACATTTCTACGAAATCGGAACCGCTGATGCTGAAAAAGGGCACCCCGGCCTCGCCGGCGATGGCCCGGCCCAGCAGGGTTTTGCCGGTGCCCGGAGGCCCCATCAGGAGCACCCCCTTGGGGATTCGGCCGCCCAGGCGGGTGAATTTCTTGGGATCCTTAAGGAATTCGACAATTTCCCACAACTCCTCCTTGGCTTCGTCGATTCCGGCCACGTCTTCGAAGGTGACCTTTTCGGACTGGTCCGACAGGAGCCGGGCCCGGCTTTTGCCGAAAGACATGGCCTTGCCGCCTCCGGACTGCATCTGGCGCATGAAGAAGATCCAGACCCCGATCAGCACCATCATGGGGAACCAGGAGACCAGCAGGGACATGTACCAGGGGGACTCCGCCGGCGGTTTGGCCCGAATAATGATCCCTTTTTGTTCCAGCCGCCGCACCAGATCGGCGTCGTCAGGGGCAAACACCTTGAACCGTTTGTGATTCCGGTCATTGACGATCAGTTCCTGGCCCTGAATGGTGACTTCGGAAATTTCGCCGGCATCAACCATGTTCAGAAATTCGGTGTAACTGACGCTGGTGTCCGCCAGATTCTGCTGATTAAAAAGGTTGTACAGCATGATCATCATCAGGGTAATGACCAGCCATAATGCCAGGTTTTTGTAGAAAGGGTTCAAGAAAGATTACCTCCTGGATAAATTAAAAGAAGTGCAAGGCTATATTTTAACCATTCTTGCCGTTTAGGCAAGGAAAAGTTCCGCCTTCAGCACGCTTTGCGTTTCAGCGGTCACCTGGGCGAATTCGTCGGTTCGATGGCCCATGACCCAGAGAATTTTCTCTTTCCATAGCAGCAGAGGGAACCGAGTGCGTTCACCTGCCGGGACTTTGTGATCGATAAACCATTTGCTGAGCTTCTGGGAACCGCTCGTTCCCAGGGGTGTAAACCGGTCCCCGGGATGGCAGTTCCGCACAGACAACGGAAACCCAACCCTGCCCATATCAAAAAAAGCGGTAAATTGTCCAGCATTCTCGAAATTCGGATGCACATTCTCCGGCAAGAGGGACAATCGAAGTTTGAGACCGAATTCCGAAAGCGCATAGGTCCCCACTCCCGGAAGTTCCCGGCCGAAGTCGGGTGTCTTTCCGGTCGAGGTTTCCGACTGAAATAATTCAGGATTTCCGAAAATATGAAGTATTTCGCCGGATGTGGTGATTCGAATTTCACCGGGCAGATCCAATCGGCGGCCGGGCGGCCGGTTCAGAATATGGCAGGTGTCCTCAATATGGGTAAAGGTAATTCGTCGCAAATCGCCTTTGATCCGCTCGATGGACTTTCGAATAATTCGCCTTCGTGGAGCCGTCGGCAGAGCTCGCAGGCTCGAGGCGGACAGATGGATCGCTCCTTCTTCCTCCCGAAGCAGGCATTTCTGAAACAGGGACGTAATGATTTCGTCAATCCATGCCTCTTCCTCTCGAAAAAGGCCGGCCATTCGGTTCAAATTGTGTGAAATGTTCGGATTGTAGTCGCTGCTGAGGACTGGGATCAGTTCATGACGGATCCGGTTTCGCAGAAAGCGGGTGTCGGTATTGGTTTCATCGGTTCGGTAGGCCAGGCCCTCTGCTGCCAAATACGCGATGATTTCGGATCGGGTGAGCCGGATCAGGGGCCGCACATATCGACGTTTCCGGACCGGGGCAATGCCCGAAAGCCCGGTTTTACCGCTCCCCCGCAGCAGATCCATCAGGACCTGTTCGGCATTGTCGTCGGCCTGATGGCCCAGAGCGCTCTTGTTATAATGGTGTTCTCTGCAGATTCGGTCGAAAAAACCATAGCGGACCCGGCGGGCCGCTTCTTCTGTCGAAACCCCGAGAGCACGCCGATGTGCCTCTACATTTTCGGCTGTTGAATGACAATCCATATTCCATGTTCGAGCAAGATCTTTTACAAACCGGGCGTCCGCTTCGCCATTTTTCCCCCGCAGCTGGTGATCCACATGGGCGATCCCCAGATGAATGGAAAAATGGGATGCCAGCCGGTGAAGGACATGCACCAGGGCCACGGAATCGGGTCCTCCCGAAACCCCGCAGAGGACCCGGTCGCCGGGATCGAACATGCGGTAGCGATGAACGGTGCGGATGACTTTGTGCCGAAGGCGCCGGCTGATGGTATTTCGGGATTTCGTCATAAATGAAGGACTTGATTTTTCCCCTTGAAAAACAAATATAAATCCGTATATTACTTGGTTGGTTGTGCTAGGCGGGGAGCTAGCGGTGCCCTGAATCCGAAATCCGCTTATGCGGGGCTGAATTCCCCCTTGAGGATATCGCCCTGAAGCGGTGTCATTCTGAACGGCCGCCGCGCAACAGACGATCACGAACCTTGTCAGGTCCGGAAGGAAGCAGCAATAAGTGAACCCGTCTGTGTCGCGGATCGATCCCGTTCAGTCCGTGACATCGCGGATGGGTCGTATTCGAGGGGGGGTGCACAACCATCTCTCTATTCCGTGGGTACCATTCCCCCCATCCTCTGGAGTGTTGGGCTCGATCCTCACACGTCGAAAGTCAATTCTTCGGGCCATTCCCGATCATGCCCGTCCATAGGGCCTTTTTTGCAGGCATCGATCACCGCCCGTCCCTCTCTGAAGCGGATATCCCGACCCGGGTCGACATTGTTGAAGATTTTCCACAGCATCAGTGAATCGTCCTCCAGATCGATGTCCCGGTCGAAAAGAATGAAGATGTTGAACATCTCCAGTTCCGCCAGGCCGAACAGCGCCTCCGCGAAATCTTGTCCGCCCCGGCCTGCGGATTTTTCCACGGTGAGGGCCAATATCCGATTGGCGGTATCCTCTTGAGAGGACAGTTCGGGGAAAAGATAATGAAACCCGGTGGCGCCATCCGGCTGAGCGGCGATAATTCTTTCCAGATCCTCTGTGGAAGGCGCGGTTTTGAGGGGGCGTCTGATTTTCCTCGGCGGTTCTCCGGCAAACCGGGTGGTGAGATCGATGCCGATCTTGTTTCCGAAGTTGGGAAAGGGCGAGGAGTGATCCAAAACGTCCAGAATCCCCTTGGAGAGGGTGATATCCGATTCGATATCCAGGTTGGAGACCAGTTCCCGGAGCACCGTCTTCGGATCACCGGGATCGATGTGCCGGTCCACCACCGTGATGGCTTTGCAGAAACTCATCTGCCCCTGCCCCCATAGGCCGCTCATGATCTTCTGGGCGTGGCCGGGATATTCTTTGTGGATGGAGACCACTACGATATTGTGGAACACCCCTTCCCAGGGGAACCAGTAGTCCCGAATTTCCGGAATCACCGTCTGAAGCATGGGCAGAAAGATTCGCTCGGTGGCTTTGGCCATGTAGCAGTCTTCCATGGGCGGCCGCCCCACCAGGGTGGCGTTATAGACCGGGTTTTTTCGGTGGGTGACGGCGGTGACATGAAAGACCGGGTAATCGTCGGCCAGGGAATAGTAGCCGGTGTGGTCCCCGAAAGGGCCTTCCCGCCGCAGTTCTTCCGGGTCGACATAGCCTTCCAGCACGAACTCGGCCTCGGCCGGCACCTCCAGGTCTAC
>CAZNLT010000107.1:2189-5343 GCA_964573705.1 uncultured Desulfobacterales bacterium | reverse complement strand
GGGCCGGCGTCGTGGGGCCAGCACTGGAGCACCGGCAGCCGGGTGAGATCGACCCGGTCTTCGGTCATGACCACCTCCTGACAGGGCGGCCGCTTTCCCTTGAACGACCGGGGAAAGTACCGGGTCAGACCGATGGCCATGGGCACCACGTTCAGGGCCTCTTTTATGGATTTGGGCGGATTGAACTCGATGTACTCCCGAATCCGGTCGGCCGGTTCATCCAGATGATCGACCTCCAGGGCCATGCAGATCCGTTTTTCACTGCCGAAGATATTGGTGGCTACCGGAAAATCCGATCCCTGAACATTTTGAAACAGAAGGGCCTTGCCCCCGGCCGGGCTTTTGGATTCCCGGTCGGTATATCGGCTGATCTCGATGCAGGGGGATACCGGCTCTTGAATGTGTTTGACCTCTCCGGCCCGTTCCAGGGCCTCGATAAAGGCTTGCAGATTTTTATAGGCCATCGGATTCTCCCCATCGTCGAATCAGGTCGTTGTCGATATGTAACTGGTCCAGGGTCCGGGCGATGGTGGCGTCCACGATTTCCAGCACCGTTTGCGGCCGGTTGTAAAACCCCGGACACGGCGGCATGACCGTGGCGCCGGCCCGAGCGGCCCGGGCCATGTTCTCCAGATGAATCAGGCTCAGGGGAGTTTCCCGGGTCAGCAATACCAGGGGCCGCCGCTCCTTCAAGGTGACATCGGCGGCCCGAAGGATCAGATCGTCCGCCAGACCCGCTGATATGGCCCCGAGGGTTTTCATGGAGCAGGGGGCGATGATCATTCCGTCATGATGGAATGATCCGCTGGCCGGGGGCGCGAAAAGATCATCCGGATCATAGGAGGTCAGCCGGGCTTCGGAATGAAAAATCACTCCTTGTTCTTTGAGAAAAGATTCTAAAGAACCGCCGGGGTAATCGGTTTCGTGTTGAAGCACCTGTTCCCCCGCCCGGGAGACCGAGAGCAATACCTCGATGGGTCTTTCCAGGAGCGCCTTCAGCAGCCGAATGCCGTAAACGGCCCCGGAGGCCCCGCAGATTGCCGTCACTACCTTTTTTTGTATCAAAACAACCGCCTTATGATTTCATCCCCGGCCACGCCGGTCAGAAGGGAGATGGAGATGATGCTGTTTACGTGAAAAAATGCGATATGGATTCGGCTCAGATCATCGGGCCGAACCAGCCAGTGTTCAAACAGAAGCAGGCACCCGATGGCGCCCACGCTCATCAGATAGGGCCCTTGCATGTCAAAAATGAAAAAAAGCGCCAGAAACAGCCCGAAGGAGAGGCTGTGGATGAGGCGCGCAATCCACAGGGCCCCGTTGACGCCGAACCGGACCGGAATGGAAAAGAGCCCTTCGGAACGGTCGAAGTCGATGTCCTGGCAGGCATAGAGGATGTCGAATCCGGCGATATAGGTCATCAGAGCCAGAGACAGCGGCAGAATTTCCCAGGTGAAGCGGCCGGTGACGGCGATCCAGGCCCCCAGGGGCACCAGAGAGATGGCGAATCCCAGGTAGAGATGGGCCATCCAGGTGAACCGTTTGGTATAGGAATAGAGCAGAAGGATTCCCAGTACCGGAAACGAGAGATAGAAACAGAGATCCCCCAGCATGGCCGCCGCCTGAATGAAGATCATCGAGGAGAGGACTACAAAGACCGCTGCGGCCGCCGTCGACAACCGGCCCGAGGGGATTTCCCGGCCGGCGGTGCGGGGATTTCTGGCGTCGAACCGCGCGTCGGTGATGCGGTTGAATCCCATGGCCGCGGATCGGGCCCCCACCATGGCGATCAGGATCCAGAAAATCGATCGGGCCGTGACCGGAAGTTGCCGCTGGGCCAGAATCACCGCCGCCAGGGCGAAGGGAAGGGCGAAGACGGTATGGCTGAACTTGATCATTCTGCCGTAGACCTGAACCCGGGCCAGGGCGGATCGACCCGTTCTCAGGGTGTTTTCGAGTGGAGCGAATCCGAACACTATAAACGGCTTCCGTGAATCTCCGGGTTCCAGGTCCGGCGGCGCTCGGCCTTCACGCGGTCTGCGGCAGCGGTTGCCCCCCGGCCGTACAGTTGTTGCCATTTGGCTCTGGCGAGACCGGTGATGGCGCCGTGATTGCGGCGCGGGGTACACTCCAGGCGCATCACCCGGGTTCGATACCGAGGCGTCAAGATGACCGAAATGCCGGTGAACGAGGCCAGTGGGGATTTCAGCACCAAATTCAGCCGCTCCGGAAAGTCGAGGACGAATCGATTCACCCCCGGCATGGGGACCTGGTGAATGGTGCGCCAGGTCACCGGCACATCCCCGGCCAGGGACCGGATCATCCGTTTGATCTCCCAGACCGAGAAGAATCGCGCATGGCCGTAGTAAGACCGGGGGCAGATGCGGGGCCATTTCCCCTGGGTCCATTTTCCCAGTTTCCGAAGCAGGAGGTTCCGTCCGGAGTAGCGGTTCAGGATGCCGATAAAGACCCGGTCTTTGGCGACCCGGAAGGTCTCTTCGAGGGATTTGCGGGGATCATCCACAAACTCGAGGGTATTGATCAGGACGGCGCAGTTGAAGTCGTTGTCGTCGAAGGGGAGGTCTTCCGCAACCCCGGAATGGAAATCGGCCCGGCGGCCCACGTTTTCTCTGGCCAGGTTCAGCATCTGATCCGATGGGTCGAGGCCGGTGATCATGAGGTGAATCTGGAGAAGGGAGCGCAGGCTCTCCCCGGTTCCGCAGCCGATATCCAGAAGGCTCTCTCCCCGCATCGGATCGAGCATTTGCGCCATCAGCCGGTTTTCAAGATCGACCCGTCGCCGGTTGCGCGGTTTTTGGAGCCACCGGAGATAGGCCTCGGCGTCTTTCTGGTCAAATACATAGCCCATAATCTCTGTTTACGACCTCACTGTGACGGCCAAAACAAAGGTGACCGTGTAGGGTTTTCCGTCTGCGGCTTCCGGAAGACGCCAACCGCGAATTCGATCCGCAAAACATTGCTCCAGAAGGGTATCTGTGATGCCGAGCAGCGTAATCGTCGTCGCCCGTCCGTTGAGGCCGATAAGGACTTTGATCTTTCCTTCCCCGCCCGTGAAACCGGGATGTCGGGCAACGGTTTGATGCACGCAGGCCTCAAGCTCCGGTAAGTGATCCTCTACGATTTGGGCGAGCGC
>CAZNLT010000107.1:0-2089 GCA_964573705.1 uncultured Desulfobacterales bacterium | reverse complement strand
CGGTTCGCCGTCCGCCCGCACCCGGTTGTCGATCGCTACAAACGAGGTAAACGCCGTCAGCAGGTTGTATTCGAGACCCAACTGAGTGATCTCCTCGGCCCGGGCGTCGCCCCCGGCCACCTGGTTATAGTCGGAGAGCAGGGCGATTCGATGGCGGGCCCAGAGGTAGCGAAGCCCGGAATGGGAGGGTTTGGGCCGGTATCGATTCACCGGAAGTTTTTCGGAATGGCGTTTTCCGCCTCCGGTGATTCCGGTCAGATGAATGGTTCCGGACGGCTTCCCCCGCCATTTGCCGAAAGCGGTCAGAGGTCTTTCCGCCAGAAGGTCGGGAATGGAGGGCGGTTCCACCGCGTATGTGTCGAAGCCGTCGAAATCGAGGCCGATGCCGGTGAGTACCGGGGCGCCGATATACCGGCGAAATTTTTGCGCCTTTTGCGGGGCTTCCGCCGGTTTGGCGACCACAAAGGGCTCCCCCATTCCGACCCGGGCCATTCCCTCGATCAGGAACCGATTCACGCTGGACCCGATGCCGAAAGCAAACAGATTGGCCTCTCCCAGATGGTTTCGAATCAGATCGAAGGCTTCGGTCTCCACCCGCACGTATCCGTCGGTGACCACGACCATGGAGCGGGAAATCTCCGTCTCGGTCGATAAATCCAGGGCCCGCTGCAGCGCGGGGAGCAGTTCGGTGCCGCCGCCGCCCCGCTGTTGATCGATAAACCGGGTCGCCCGGTTCACGTTTTCGGAAGTGGCCGGCAGGGAATTTTCCGCCATCAGTTGAGAGGCCCCGGCAAAGAGCAGCACGTTGAACCGGTCGGTAGGCCGAAGATGGCCGATCAGGTCGGTCAACAGCGTTTTGGCGGTGTCCAGGGGAAACCCCCGCATGGAGCCGGACACATCCACGATAAAGATATACTCCCGGGGCGGAATTCGAGCCGATTCCACCCGTTCGGGCGGCTGCATCATCAGCAGAAAGAAATTTTCCTTCTCTCCCTCATACAAGAGCAGCCCCGATTCGATGTTGCCGCCCGCCAGTCGGTATTGGAGGATCACATCCCGATTTCCACCGGCGCTTTCCTCGTCCGCTAAACGCACCGTGGCTTCGGCCGGGCCGTCGAAGCGGATATCGGTCCGGTGAGAGGGGCAGGTGACTTTTTCGATATCCATGCCGGCGGAGATGGCGGCGGTGAAGTCGAAGGTGTAGGTCGGGGCCTTCCCTTCGGGAAGGTAGGGGTTTTGCACCCAGTCTTCGGAGGCCGGGGCGGTTTCTTCGGGCAGACTCGAATACCTTGGCCCTACCACCGTCGGGTAGACGAACTGGTAAGTGCCGTCCGTGGGGATTAACAGCTCGGTGTACCGCAGTTCCACTCGAATGACATCCCCCGGCAGGATGTTGGCGACATTCATCTGAAACACATTCGGCCGCTGCTGTTCCAGCAGGGAGGCGCTCTTGCCCGCCTGTTTGGCCGCCTCATATTCCTTTCGGGCTTTTTCCCGCTCTCGAATCTCGGCGACGATGGTCCGTTCGCCGATAGTCATCTTCATGCCGTAAACCGCGGCCCGGGTGGACGCCGGAAACACATAGATCGCTTCCAGGGGGCGCTTGCCTTCATTCTGGTAGACCTGCGTCACCACCACATCCGCGATCACCCCCGCAATGTTGACCTCGGCGCCGGTGGATTTGAGCGGCAGCCGGTCTACATCGGGATCATCGCTTTTGACCATGAAATAAGGGGAGAGGGTTTTGTCTGCTTTGTCGGTTTCGGCCCCGGCGGACATGCCGGTAAAAAGCATCAGCATTCCGACCAGGAGCCACCGGGCAGTGGTATGAGCGGGGGAATTCATGAAGCGCCTCCTTTTTGACTTCATCATAAGATCCCTATACTAATATAGGAAACCGATCACCGCAACTCTTTTTAAATGGCCGTGATCACCGTTTCGGCCACCCCAAGAATAATTTCCCGGCCAGGCAAGAACTCGCTGTCGCTCAAACAGCTTCCCGGCCCGGGGAATTGTTCTTGGGGCGGCCTGCCTGTCATTCAGGCTCGGCCAGGCTCGGCCGGAACGATAATCAAAGGCTTCTAACTAA